>CAZRUC010000144.1:0-6453 GCA_964603175.1 uncultured Anaerolineaceae bacterium | reverse complement strand
AGCCGACGGAACGTTGGCAGTGACGGCGGCGACGAACTGCTCGGGCGTGTCGGAATTGGCTGCCGGAGCCGGCCCCGGCCACGGCTTGACGACAGCAACCGCGAGCAGCACGGCCACGGCGGTCACTCCGAGGGCCACTTGGCGGCTGCTACGGCCGAGGCGGACTAGCTCGATATCGGTGGGACGCACGACCGGTTTTCCAACGGGTTCCGCGTAAACCTAGGCCCCCGGCTGACATCTGGCTGCTCGCAGCGGTTGGACTGGCTCTCGTGCCATTCCCCGCAACGGAGGACCAAGTCCGGAGCGGTCGTCGGTCAGGTCTGAGTTCGGCCAGCCGAGGCTCTCAGGCTGGCGCACCGTGGTCGCCGCCCGGGTGCCGATGCGTATGAATTCGTATGAGCGCATCGCCCGGTGGTAGGATCGTTGGAGACGGGACCCACAGCCAGATCGGCTAAGCCTTGTCCGGAGACCACGACTAACAGCGCGAGGCCAGTTCTTTGCCTACTGTCACAGACGAGTCTGACGCAGTCCCGTACGTTGCTCGACATCCTGCGCCGATCACGACCATGCGGGACATCGCCTTGGCCGCCGGCGTCTCTCAGAGCACCGTCTCTCGCGTGCTCAATGACGCCCCGACGCGGGTGCCTATAGCCGACGCGACACGGCAGCGGGTCGTCGAGGCCGCTCGAAAGCTCGGATATCGCCCGAACCCGCTTGCCCGCGGGCTCCGCGGGTCAGCAACGATGTTGATGGGTGCAGTGGTACGCGACTTCAGCGACCCGTTTTTCGCTACTGCCATCGAGGCCCTGGCAGTGGAGGCCATGTCCCACGGCTACAACATCGTCCTCGGTCATGCGCACGGCCGCGTCGATGAGGCGCTTGCGCTGACCGCCGTTCTGGAGCCGCGCCATTGCGACGCCATCGTGATCCTTGGCGACATGCAAGACCAGCAGCGCCTGCTCGAGGACCTGCGTGACTCGGCCGTGCCCGTCGTCGCCCTCTGGCAGGGGTCCAGCCCGATCGAGTTCCCCACGGTCGATATCGACGATCGAGCTGGAGTAATGGCCGGCCTGGAGCACCTCATCGGGCTCGGCCACGAACGAATCGCGTTCATTAGCGCCGCCCTGCCGGGCGACAATCCGCATCGCGAAGATGCATTCACTGAGTTCATGACGGTCCGTTTCGGTGGCCTTCCTGAAGGCTACGTCCAGCGTGTCCCCAATACTTTGGCGGGCGGCGAGGCTGCCCTGCGAGCGCTACTCGATCTTCCGTCACCGCCGACCGCCATTGCCACCTCTACAGACCTGGTCGCCGTGGGCGTGCTGCACGCCGCCTACAGCTTCGGTAGGTCCGTTCCGAACGAGCTCTCGGTGGTCGGCTTCGACGACCTCATTCTCGCCGCCCACACCGTTCCGGCCTTGACCACGATGCGGATGCCCATCGTCGAGATCGTCGGCGAGGGCGTCCGTCAGGCAATCGAATTCGCCCGCGATCCGTCGCTATCGCGCGAGCCGAGGGTCACGATGTTCGAGCCCACTCTCGTGGTGCGAGAGTCCACGGCCTCCCTGGTTGTCCCGGCGCGAGGCTAGGAGCGGACTGGGATCCAGACGCGCATCCCGCCTGCGGATCGATTCGCCCAGGCGAAGTAGGGGATCGCTCCCACTTCGATCGCTCTGGCCTCGACAGCACGCCGACCCGAGCCCCCGTTCCTACGATAGGGCCACGCGCTCGGGGCTCCGGCCGGTCGGTGGATCGCGGGTACGACCAGGCCGATGACTGCCTCGCCGATGTCGGGTCGGACAGCCGTCCACGGTTTTACGGTGGGCTCGAGGACGATGTCTTCGAGTGCAACTTCCGGAGGCAGGTCGGCGGACTCGACACAGTAAACGAGCGGCCCACGCTCCAGGGCCAGACAGCCTCGCACTGCATCGATTCGGGGATCCGGGGCCGTCACTCGTGCCGACATGTCCAGCGTCAGCTCCACTCTGTCGTCGGCGTGCCAGACACGCGATTCGCTGGTCCATCGGCCCGGTCGCACGTGCTCGAGATCAGCCGACCCGACACGGACAGTGGCCGATCCGCACCAGCCGGGTATGCGCAGCGACAACGCCCACGGCCGGTCGGGCGCTTCACGCACGGTGACCGTTACGCGTCCGTCCCAAGGGTAATCCGTTTCTATGCCCAGGCGAACCTGCTCTCCCGACACCGTGGCCTGGATCTCGGACGTCGCGTATTGGTGAATCTGGATGCCGTCACGGTCGACTGTGGCCAGGTACTGCTGCCATGAGCTGAGCATCCGCATGAGATTCGGTGGACAGCAGGCGCAGGCGAACCAGTGGGCCCGACGGCCTCGAGTGGGCTCCGCGGCGGCGCGCGTACTTCGACGCTGCAGCGTGTTGTCGTAGAAGAACTCAGTTCCGTCCGAAGAAGATCCCGAAAGCATGCCGTTGAAGGCCGTTCTCTCGATCACGTCGGCGCATTGCGGGTCGCCGGTCGCAAGCAGCAGCCGCCAGGCAAGCATCACGCTCGCGACTGCCGCGCACGTTTCAGCGTAGGCTCGATCCGGCGGCAGCTCGAAAGGGTCGCCAAAGGATTCGTCGAGGTGCCGGCTGCTGAGTCCGCCGGTCAGATAGCTCCGCGTCGCGACCATATCGCGCCAGCGCCGTAGAACTGCCGCCAACAGGGCCGAATCGCCCGTCTCCGTTGCCACGTCCACCGCGCCGCAGTCGAGGTATAGCTGCCTCACGGCGTGGCCCGAGACCGTCTTCGCATCCCTTACCGGTTCCAGATCCTGCCAGTAGGCAGGACCGAAACGGCCTGGACCCAGCAGACCATGTCCTCGGGCGTCGATCATGCGGGCGGCGAGCTCAAGGTACCGCCGTTCACCGGTGGTCCGATAGAACTCGACCAGCGCCATCTCGATTTCGGGGTGGCCGTCGAAGCCCAGCCTGCCTTGAGGTCCGAATTCCCTCTCGACCGAATCGATCGCTCTCGAGGCCACAACCATAAGGCGCTCGTCTCCGAGGGCGTGGTGCCAGGCGATCGCGGCTTGGATGAGGTGGCCGACGCAGTAGAGCTCGTGGCCCCAGGCGAGGTCCTTGTACTCCTGGCCCTTAGCGACAACCTGGACGTAGCTGTTGATGTAGCCGTCGTCCTTTTGAGCCGCGATCACCGCTTCGATTGCCTGGTCAGACTTTCGGGTTAGGTCAGGATCTGAAGCACGACCGAGCTCCCAGGCGACGGCCTCGAGCCACTTGTACACGTCCGAATCGAGGAATGGATACATGAGGCCCAGTTCTTGCCCGACGGCCCGGTAATCGCCCGGGGCGCCCGCCGCAAGACGGAGGTTGCTCAGATTCCCCGATTCCGCGAGTTCCTCGAAACCGTGAGGGAGCGTGCATTGGCGGTTGAGTTGGAGCCGAGCGGCCCAGAATCCCCCTGCCACCGTCACGTTCGACTCTCCGAGCGGAGACAGTCGAGCGATTGCGGACCTGGTGGGAATGACCGCCGCGACCGGCGCCTCGACTTCTGCAGACACGTTTCAATCCTCTGTTTGTGAGCCCTCACGACACATCCCGAGAGGGGAGGCTCCGGCCGGACGACGAACACCTATGCGCGCCTGGGAGAGCTCAGACGCGCCCAATTCCGACCAGCCGGAGCCTCCTTCCTTGCCTTTCGGCTACGATCGCCGTCAGTTGGCGGTATCGTAGGCGTGCAAACGATTGCATACACGACGGCTGGACGCAAGACCTTCAGAAAGAAAATGTGAAAACGATTGTACGCACGCGATTGCACATGGTAGTCTGTCGCTCGCCAGAAGCCCTTGTCGGAGGAGTTGCCCGGCCTGGGAGCCCATCGGCCATCGGTTAGTGCGCATCGAGAGGAGCATGGGATGAGGAACCTGTTCAGGCTGCCGAGCCTGGCGACCGTCGCTCTGTTGGCGGTCGTGGGATGCGGCTCGACCTCGGCGACGCTCACGACGGTACCGACATCGTCGGCCCCGCCGGCATCGTCGGCCCCGCCGGCATCGTCGGCGCCGTCGACATCGTCGGCCCCGTCGGCGTCGACTGCCTTCAGCGCCGGGACGGACGACGGCGCCACAATTACGATGTGGACCCGCGCGGCCACCCAGTTCCAGGCGACGGCTCTCGTCGCCGCTTACAACGCCACCCACAAGAACCAGGTCAACCTGACGATCGTCGTCACGGACGACATGCAGGCCAAAGTTGGGGCCGCGGCCGGCGCCGGATCCCTACCGGACATCATCTCGGGCGACGTCGTGTTCATGCCCAACTGGACCTCTCAGGGGCTGTTCACCGACATCACCAGCAAGATCGGCGCCCTGCCGTTCGCCAGCGACCTGGCCCAGGGCCCGATCAACGCCTCGACCACGGCCGGCAAGAAGTACGGCGTGCCGTTCATCATGGATCTCTCGGTCTGGGTCTATAACAAGGACCTGTTCACCAAGGCCGGACTCGATCCCAACAAGCCGCCCACGACCCTCAAGGAATTCGACACGGACGCTCGAGCCATCAACAAGCTCGGCGGTGACGTCAAGGGCAGCTTCTTCGGCGGCAACTGCGGCGGCTGCGAAGTCTTCACCTGGTGGCCGAGCATCTGGGCCGACGGCCAGCAGGTCATGAATCCCGACGGAACCGCCTCGCTCCTCGGTAGCGACGAGGCCAAGGCCGTCTATGCGATCTACGCGGGCGAGTTCAAGGACGGCATCGTGCCGGCCAGCTCCAAGACCGAAACCGGCCCGACCTGGGTCAGCTTCTTCCCCAAGGGCAACATCGGCATCATGCCGTACCCGGGCAGCCTGCTCGGCTCGATCCCGTCCACCGTCAACTTCGGCGTTGCCCCGATCGCGGGACTCAACGGCGGACAGTCCACCTTCGTCGGCGGCGATGCAGTCGGCATCACTGCCAATAGCAAGGTGTCCGATCAGGCCTGGAACTTCCTGGCCTGGACGCTGAGCGACTATGCGCAGGTAGAGATCGTGGCCAAGGGCGGCAACATCGTTGCCCGCTCCGACCTCGCCAACAACAAGTACGCTGCGGCCGACCCGCGCGTGGTGACCGTCAACCAGGTCGCCGCCAAGGGCGTGACGCCGCTCGCCAAGAACTTCGGCCAGACGTTCAACGACCCCAACGGGCCGTGGCTCGTCCTGACCCGAGACGCCGTCTTCAACAACGGGGCGAGCAAGCTCGACTCGGATAACGCCGCGATCACGGCTTCACTCGCAGGCAAGTAAATCGACTATCGGTAGTTGACGACCGGCGCGGGGCGCGCACCATCGGAATGGGCTCGCCCCGCGTAGTCGATCCGAGCTTCATGGAGGATCCTGAGGCCATGGCCACGGCGTCTACCAGCGCCCCGGCATCTCGTGCCGCCGGTCCGAGCAAGCGGTGGCGGTCGCAGAAGCGTGTACGCGCAATGCTGGGGATCTTGTATGCGGCGCCGACGGCCATCTTTGTGGCGGTGTTCTTCATCGCCCCGTTGGTGCTGGTCACTCGGATGTCGGCCAGCTCGTGGCCCCTCCTGGCGGGGGACAAAGGCTTCAATCTTCCGGACAACTACGCCGCCATTGGAACGAACTCGCTGTTCTGGCCCGCAGTCTGGTTCACCATCGAATACACGGTCCTCGTCACCGTTCTGCTGATCGGAATGGGCCTCGGTCTGGCGCTGCTGATCCAGGCCGGCGGGAAATGGAAGGGCTTCCTGCGGACGTCCTTCCTGTTCCCGAGCGCGATGGGTCTGGCCTCGGCCTCGCTGCTGTTCTGGGGCCTCTACTCGGACTCGATCGGGCCGCTGAACCCGATCCTGGAGCAGCTTCGGGTCACCCAGAACCCCATCGAATTCCTCGGCGATCCGCTGAGCGCCCTACTCTCCACGACGTTCTTGATCGTCTGGCGCTTCGCCGGCTTCTACATGCTCATCCTGCTGGTCGGCCTGCAAGCGATCCCTCGCGACCTGTATGAGGCCGCCTCGATCGACGGCGCCAACAAGTGGCACGCCTTCCGCTACATCACCATTCCGCTGCTGCGCCGGTCCCTCGCCCTTTCCCTGATCCTCTGTATCACCGGCTCGCTGCTCGCCTTCGACCAGTTCTACATCCTCACCAAGGGCGGGCCGGACAACTCCACGATCACCGTGGTGCAGCTGATCTACCGCGAGGCGTTCCAGCGACTCAACCTGGGAACCGCGGCCGCGATTTCCATCTTGGTCCTGGCGGTCCTGCTCGTACTCAATGCCGTCCAGTTCCGGGCCCTGCGCGGCTCGGAAGAAGCGTGAGGGTGGAGCGATGAAGCCCAACGTGATTGCGCTCGCCCTGACCCGGACTCCGTACTACGTGCTTTCCGGCGGCGCCGCGATCGTGTTCCTGTTCCCACTCCTGTGGGCTGCCTACGCATCGGTCAACGGTCAGGCGGGCAGCGGCCAGGCAACCGGCAT
>CAZRUC010000143.1:0-6501 GCA_964603175.1 uncultured Anaerolineaceae bacterium | reverse complement strand
CGGCGAGCTTTCGGGCCAGGCCGGACGGAGCCGGCGCGGAACCGTCGGGGCCCTCCGATCGCGGCGTCCTGGGCGCGGCGGCCGCGGCCATGTCGCGTTCGGCACCGTCGGGCGGCGGCGGAACCGCTTCGATGACGCCGCGGCTCCCTTCGGCGCTCAGGGCGTCGATCGCGGCACGCATGGCCTTCGTGTGCTCGGGCGTTGTGCCGCAGCAGCCGCCGACGATGGTTGCGCCCGCGGCAAGCATCCGCGGGACGACCTCTCCGAAATAGTCTGGGCCCGCTGAGTAGACGAACCGGCCTTCGATCCGCTGAGGAAGGCCGGCATTCGGCATGATCGATCGAGCCACAGCCGCCGATGCAGGGCCGGTTCGGACTAGCGCCTCCAGACACACGAGCGGTCCGGCGCCGCAGTTCACACCGATTGCGTCGACGCCGGCCGCGGCCAGCGCGGCGGCGGCAGCTTCGGGCGCGATCCCACCATTCGCCCTGAGGTCCTCGCCGAACGTCATCTGGGCGACGATCGGGAGGGCGCAGGCACGCCGGGCTTCTTCGATGGCGAGCAGGATCGTCTCGAGGTCGCCAAAGGTCTCGAGGACGAACATGTCGGCGCCGCCCTCGAGAAGCCCTTCGATTTGTTCGCGGAACGCGGCTCGGGCAAAACCCGGGTGAGGGCGAGGCTGGCCGCGCATCGCCGAACCGAGCGGCCCGATCGAACCGGCCACGAGCGCGTCGCGTCCGGCCGTGTCCCGGGCTTCCCGCGCCAGCTGCGCCGCGCGCCTGTTGATCTGGCACGCCTGCCTCTCCAGCCCGTATTCGGCCAGCCGGAAGCGGTTCGCGCCGAACGTGTCGGTTTCGATGGCATCCGCTCCAGCCTCGAGGTATTCGCGGTGGATCGAAGCGATGAGATCGGCCCGGGTGAGGACGAGTTCGTCCAGGCAGGCCCGCTGAGGTATGCCGTGGCTGTACAGGAGCGTGCCCATGGCTCCGTCGAACAGCAAGGGCCGGCGGCGCAATCTCATCCGGAAACGCTCTCGCTCGGTGAGTGCCCCCGGCGTGGTGGTCGCGGCCGCAGAAAGAGCTGAAGAGAGCAGCGCGGGCATAGATAAAGCCTACCGCAACGTGAGCGTGGGGCCGCCGCGGTCAGCGGCAGCGCCGGTCGACGGGGCCTACAGGCCGAGGATCTTGCGCGGCATCAGCAGCAGATCGAGAACCGTTGCCACCAGGCTGATGACGATCGATGCGACGACCGCCGCGCCGATGGCTTCGTAGCTCCACGTCGGAGGGAACTTGCCGACGCTGAAGACGATGTTTAGCGTGCCGTGCGCCTGATTGACGAGCCAGGCGGTGCCCAACAGCATACCGGCGTTGATCACGAACGCCACGAGGCCCATGGTGAGGAAGCCGATCGGCATTGCCAGCACCTTGAGGATGGGCTTGAGGTAGCTATTTACCAGGGCGAAGACGAGGGCGATGAGCGCGATCTTCCCCCAATCTTCGGGCTTGCCGGTGTCGAAGACGAGTCTGAACTCGGGGACCACCTGCGCCGCGGCGAGAAGCGCGACGGCGTTCACGCCTATCTTGACGAGGAGATCGATCACTTGCGATTCCTCCGAGGGCTGAGCGCCGCGTGACAGAGCGGCATGTTCAGGCCGATGCTAGCGCCCGCGTCCTGTCGCTGTTGGGAGTTCGCGCAGGGCATGGCACCACTGGCGAGGCTCCTCGACCCTCGCGCTCCGGATCGCTACACTCGACCTATTGCAAGGAGACAGACCGATGTCTTTGTTCTCCGATCGAGCGGACGCGTTCCTGGAGCAATTCTTCCGACTCCACCCGGTTGCGGCCACCGCCATAGGCGATCACAACCACGACGGGGACTGGCCGGACCTGAGCGACGCCGGTCGCGCCGCGCGGCTCGATTTTGCGGACCGCTGGGAGTCGGAGTTCCGGGCGGTGCCCGCCGCCGCGCTTTCCTCCGACGAGCAGATCGACTGCGACCTTCTCCTCTCCGAGTTGGCCGCGATGCGCTTCGACGAGACGGAGCTGCGCGAAACCGGCTGGGACGGTCTGAGCTACGTGTACCTGCTGGGCGGCGGCATCTTCCCGCTCCTGGCGCGCGAGTTCGCGCCGCTCGCCGTCCGCTTGACATCCGTGGCCTCGCGCCTCGAGGGCGCGCGCACGGTCTTGACCGAAGCCCGCCACGAGTTGGGGTGCCTTCCTGGGCGGCCGCCATCGCGGCTGCACACGGAGATGGCGAGAAAGCAGCTGCCTGGGATCGTTGCTCTGGTCGAGGACGCCGTCGTCCAGGCTGAAGCCGGAGTGGCTCAGCCAGGCGTTGCCGAGCTCCTGGCGCGGCTTCGGGCAGCCGCTGCGGATGCCATAGATGCCATCGCCGGCTTCGACCGCTACCTTCACGACATTCTCGTTCGGGCGGAAGGGGAGGGCCGACTCGGCCCGGAACTCTTCGCCGCGAAGCTGCGCCACACGCTCCGGTCCGAACTCAGTGGCGAGGAAATCCTGGCGCAGGCTAATGTCGAGTACGGCGCGGTTCGAGCCGAGATGATCCGCATCGCCCGCGAGATCTGGAGCGAGTGGGTCCCCGGCGAGCCGCTCCCCACTGCGGAGAGCGACGGTAGCCAGGACGCGGCCGAATCGCGGACGGTTTCGACCGTAACGGCGGCAATCGGTCGGGCCCACCATCCGGCCGACGAGCTCGTGGAATACTGCCGCGAGAGCTACCGTGGCATCGTCGAGTTCTGCCGGAGCCACGACGTCATCACGGTTCCCGACGAGCCGCTGGAGATCGATTGGACGCCGCCGTTCCTGCGCGAGTACGCGGGAGCGATGCTCGACTCGCCGGGCCCGCTCGACAGGGGGCAGAAGACGTTCTACTTCGTCACCCCGCCACCCGAGGAGTGGTCGGGGGAGCAGGTGGAGTCGTTCCTCGCCGAGGAGAACGACCGTCAGATCGACCTGACGACGATCCACGAAGGATCGCCCGGCCACTACCTGCAGCTGGTCTACTCCAATCGCTGCCCGTCGATGGCGCGCGCGGTCTTCGGCAGCGGCGTCTTCATCGAGGGTTGGGCGGTCTACGTGACGCAGGTCATGATGGATCTGGGCTTCCACGCCGGCGATCCGGCGCTGATGCTGATCCACTGGAAGTTCTACCTGCGCGCCATCACCAACGCCATGATCGACGTCGGGATCCATGCAGGCTCGATGACCGAGGCCGAGGCGATGGACCTGATGGTCCGCGGCGGCTTCCAGGAGGAATCGGAAGCGCGAAAGAAGTGGGACCGGGCAAGGCTCACGTCCACGCAGCTGTCCACGTATTTCGTCGGCTCGATGGAGATGTGGCGGCTGGAGCGGGAGCGACGGGAGCGCGCGGCTGTGGCAGCGGGCGATCCCCGGGGAGCAGCGGCCGTGCCGGCGCCACGGGTCGTCGGCGGCTTCGGCGAGACCCCGGGCTTCTCGTACAAGGAGCACCTGGAATCGGTCATCGCCCACGGCTCGCCGCCCATGCCACTGATCCGGCGGATCCTGCTCGGGGAGTAGAAACGGCCAGCTCGCGTCAGGCCTGCGTGGCCGCGGCGTCGAGCTTGTCGACCTGGTAGCCCGAGGCTTCGCCCGCACGAGCCAGGACTGCGGTCAGGCGATCGGCTTCGGCGAGGCGGGCGGCGAGCGCGGCCGGAGTCAGGCTCTTATCGGCCACAGCCTCGAGCGAGTCGAGGGCTAGCATCCACCATAGGATCTGCTCGAACGACTCGCGATGGAACCAGCTCACGCCCTCCCAGGCGTTGACCCTGATGTAGGGCCGGACTGCTTCATCGGCGAGGAGGGCCCGGACCAGCGCGGGCGCGCGATCTGCCGCCGGGAGATCGGCCACTGAGCTGGGCAGCGGCAGATGGCGTAGCAGCCGAATGAGCGCAACTTGCTTCCACGCGGCGGCCTCGTCGAGACCCAGTTCGCGGAAGACGTTGGCGATGATGGGGCCGAGCTGTAGCTCCTCGATCGGCGATCCGCCGACGGGGCCGGCGCCCGATTCGCCGGCGACGGCGCCGTCGGGCGCAGCCACGGACGCCATCGCCTCGGAGACCAGGTGGCCAAACACGGCCACCCACGCCTCCGGCTCGGCGAGCCCGGCGCAAAGGCGTTCGACCTCGGCCACTTCGGGGAGTCGGAGCGCGGCGCCTGCCGACGCGCGGAACGACGCGGTGGCGGCAGCTATGTCGCCGCTCGCCGTGGTCACTTCGACCAGGGCCGCTAGGACGCGCCCGACCGACGTCGTGACATCTGCGGCTAGCCTGCCGACTTCCGCCGCGGTGGGGGGCTTTGGCGCCGCCGTCTTCGGCTTGGCCTGAACCCGGGCCGCGCGCGCCACGCCCATGTCGATCAACTGCCGGAGCGCGCCGCTCTCCGCGAGTGTGCGCACTGCCGCGTGCAGTGGCGCGAGCTGCATGTCGCGCAGAGCCCCTCCGATGCTCGGCACGCCCGCTCCGCCCAGGCGCTCGGCCAACCGGCGAAGCTGTCCCGACGGCCCGTCGGCCATCTCGTGAATGTCCAGGAAGACCTGGCAGCCGTAGGCGTGCAGCTCCACGAAGAACCCGTCACGACACAGGTCCGCCGAGTTCCGGATGAACTCCAGCCCGGACCGCTGCTCGCGCAGCAACGTGAACCAGTCGCCGTCGGGATGGAGGCCCAGCCCCTCGCCTAGCGACCGCTGCATCTGGCGACGTCCGCCGCTCCCGTCGGGCACCGAATACCCGGCCGAGTTCTTGATCCAGCCCTTCGCCTCGGCGAAGCGGTTGTGGTACACGACCAGGCCGCGCTCCTCACCGACCCGGTTCGAGTATGCGAACACGTCCTCGTTGACCCAGCCGCCCGGGTCGTAGAAGTCGTAGAGCAGGAACTCGCGAACATCCGCGAAGAGCCAGCGCCGATGGAGGAGCGGGAAGATTTCGCGCTCGTGACGTTCCACGAGCCACGAATCCGCCACCTCGTCGCGATAAGCGCGGCGGTACTCCATGCCGTACTTCTCGGCGAAGCCCTCGATCTGGCCGTGCCCGATCATCGGCAGGCCAGGCATAGTCGCGAGCAGCGTGGCCACGCCAAAGTACTTATCGCCCTTGCCGAATTGGTCGACCGCGGTCCGCTCGTCGGGGTTGCTCATGAAGTTGACGAAGCGCTTCAGGACCTCCGGGTCGAATTCGATCGTGTCCTTGATCACGCGGCGGTAGTTGGAGTTCTCCTCGTCGCGGAGCATGTTCATGAAGGCGCTGTTGTAGACGCGATGCATGCCGAGCGTTCGGACGAAGTAGCCCTCCAGCAGCCAGAACGCTTCGGCGAGGAGCAGCGTGTCGGGCACTTCCTTGGCCACCCGGTCCACGACCTCGCGCCAGAACTCATTGGGCATCGCCGCTTCGAAGGCCGCCCGCGTCACGGCATGTTCGGCACGCGACGGGATCGCTCCGCCCTGACCGGGTTCCGGGAACCACAGCCGCTGGATATGTTTTCGCGCCAGGGTCATGGCTGCGTCGAAACGGATGATCGGGAACTTGCGCGCGACGTGGAGGATGGTCTGGATGACGGCTTCTCGAACCTCGGGCTTGAGGTAGTCGAGCTGCGCCGTGTCGTTCCAGGGCATGCTCGTGCCGTCGTTGCCGTGGTAGATGAAGCGCGCTTCACCGGACCAGTTGTCGGTCCGCTTGAAGACGACCGCCGCGTCGGACGCGTCCCAGTAGTGGTCTTCGATCTGGATGGTCACGCGGTCGTCGTCGGAGAGGTTTCCGCCGGTGAACGAGTACGAGGGATACGGCGAGTCGGGCAGCTCGAGGAACCAGTCGGGGTGCTCGATGACCCAATTCGAATCGATGCCCATGTGGTTGGGCACCATGTCGCTCGAGAGCCGGATGCCCCGCGACCAGCATCGGCTGCGCAGGTTTTCGAACGCGCCCTCGCCGCCAAGGTCGTCCGCGATCCTGTAGTCCATGAGGCTGTACGCCGAGGCAGCCGCATCGGGGTTGCCGCGCCATTGCTTGATCTTCTGGCTTGCACGGCTGCGCTCCCACAGGCCGATCAGCCACAACCCTGTGAAACCGCGACGGGCCAGGGAGTCCAGCTCTTCGTCGGGGATCTCGTCGAGGCGGTTGATCCCGCGGCCGTAGCGCTTGGACAGCTGGTCGAGCCAGACGTATGTGGTCTTGGCCATCAGCACGACCCGCGGCATCCAGTCGCGGTCCTGGCTGAAGCCCTCGTACTCGTTCTCGATGCCGCCCAAACCGGGGCCATGATCCGGCGCACCCGGGCCCGGCATCGGATGCATGCGCATCCACAGCGCGACTTCTTCTTCGTGCAGGACGTCGAGCGAGACGACGAGCCGGTCCATGAATCGGCCGAGCAACAGCCCCCAGCGCTGGCGCATGTAACGCAGCTGGCCGGCCAGCGAATCGGGTTCGGCCAGCGCCGGCGCTCGCAGGAAGGCGATCAGGGTCAGGTTTTC
>CAZRUC010000142.1:3598-6512 GCA_964603175.1 uncultured Anaerolineaceae bacterium | reverse complement strand
AGCCTTGCCAGCCCGATGCTCATGCGTCGCTACTCCCGTTGCGTCTTTGCGCCGGACCGCTCGCGGCCGTGGGCTGAGTTTAGCCGGGCCGACGCGCGAGGGCGGCGAGGGGGCCCACGCTCGTGTTTTGGCCGAATCTTCCCTAATGCAAGCTAGAACGACATTGGGCGAGGGTTGCGGGCCGATGCGGTGTGTGGCGGCCGGATTCTGGCCTCACCTAGGGCCCGGAAGAGCGTCGATTCGGGCCGCGGAAGGGGTCGAGCCGGCGCGAGCGCTCGCCCAATGTCGTCGTGATTTGCATTCGGCAAGAATGGAGGGTCGGCGCGCCCGGCGCGCCCGGGGGCCGCGGGCCGCTCCCCTACTCTGCGGCGGCGCGCAGGCGCTCGATCACGAAAGTCGGATCCAGGCTCGCAAGCAGCCAGCCCGCGCGGGGGCCGTTGGTTCGGCCGAGGAATGCCGCGTAAAGCGCTCCGAACGCGCGGCCCGACGGCAGCGCCACTTCCCCGGCCACTCGGAATATGAGCGCCTGCCACGCGTCACCCGAGCCTGGCCGCTCCCCTGCCGCTGCCGCGGCAAGCGCGCCGAGGTAGGAGCGCTGGTCCACGCCCAGGTCGGCGACCGCGGGCGGGACGGCATCATGTTGCACGGCCAGGCGGGCACGTTCGGGGGCGTAGGAATCCAACCAGGCCCGAGCTGAGGCGACGCGTTGGGCCAGCACCGACTGTTCGAGCTCGGTCAAGGCCGAACCTTTCTCGGCCGTCATCCGTTCTTCGATGTTCACGCCGGGGATTTGCAGCAGCAGTGCCAGGTGGCCGAACGCGGGACGAAAAGCCGCGGCCGCGGCCGCAACGTCCGGGGCGGGCCCCAGCAGCGAGTAGGCGAAGAGCCGCTCGTGATCGGCCGGCAGCTCGCCCTTGACTTCGCGACCCGCGGTGGCGGCGGCGATGCGGTCGAATTCGTCGAAGAGGCGCGGGATGGTGTCGCCTTCCGGGTCGAAATCGATGACCTGGCTGGGGCGAGGCCGCAGGAAGAGGAAACGGAGCTGCTCGGGCGGCAGAACCTCCGCGATGGTGTGGGCGGCGACGCCCTGGCCGCGGGACGTGGACATCTTCTTGCCGCCGACGTTGAGGAACTCGTAGGCCACGTTGCGCGGCGGCTCGACCTCGAAGACTTCGCGGCTGATTGCGTCCGAGCGGTCGCGCGACCCGCCCGCGGTGGCCAGGTCCTTGCCGCAACCCTCGATCGTGACGCCGAACAAGCCCCACTTGGCGGCCCACTCCAGGTTCCACGGCAGCTTGGCGCGGCCGCCGAGCGGCGAAACCCGCCCCTCGTGCCCGCAGCCGCGAGCCCACGTCACCATATCGGGCTTGCAGACGTACGCGACCGTCTCGCCGTCCCAATCGGTCGCGTAGGTCGTGCCGATCCGCCCGCAGTTCTCGCAGATCGCCTGGATCGGGAGCCACTCGGCCGAGCGCTCGACGTGGCTGACGCGCTGGTAGATCGAGCGCACCCGGTCGGCCCGATCGAGCGCGAGCTTGACGTACGAGTCCATTCGGCCGGCCGCGTAGAGCTCGCTGACCCAGTAGAACTCGGGCTTGATGCCCAGCGGCTCAAAGGTGCGGAAGAAGATCTCGCCGACGAAATGGCGTGCGTAGCTGGACGCAGTGCTGCCCTCGGGCGCAGGGACGCGCGAGAGGGGCGCGCCCATGTAGCGATCGATGGCGTCGGCCGTCAGAAGGGCTTGCGAATCCATGGCGTCCATGTCATCGACGCCGTAGAGGAATGTGGCCTCGTGCCCAGCCTGGCGGAGGGCGCGGTAGATCGCGTCATGGAGCACCACGCCGCGCAGGCTGCCGACGTGGACCGTCCCCGACGGCGACTTGGAGTCGTTGACTACCTGCGGGCCCGCGACCTGGGATGCAATTTCATCGGCCCAGTACACGGCGCGGGGCGACTAACTGATCTCGACGATCTTGTAAGTGAAGTCGCCCGCGGGAACGTGCACGACGACGGAATCGCCCTTGTGCTTCCCCAGCAGGGAGCGGCCGACCGGCGACTCGTTCGAAATCTTGCCGTCGCGCGGACTCGCCTCGGTTGAGCCCACTATCGTGAACTGCTCGGCACCCTCGGCGCCCTGGAGCTTCACGGTAGAGCCGATCTGGACGTGGTCTGTGCCGTGGGTGCTGTCGATAATCGTCGCGTTCTTGATCAGCGACTCGAGCCTTTGGATCTGGCCCTCGACGAAAGCCTGCTCGTTCTTGGCGTCCTCATACTCGGCGTTCTCCGCGAGGTCGCCGTGCTCCTTGGCGTCGTGGATTCGCTGCGCGATCTCCAGGCGCCGGGCATTGACGAGCTGTTCGAGATCTGCCCGAAGTTTGGTCAGGCCGACTTCCGATATGTACTGAGTCTTGTTGTTCACCGCAGAGCGGCCCCCGTAGATGTCGGGTCCAGGGATAAGGAAACGAACTCCAGGCGCCTTATTCCACAGGCGTCCCGAAGTTCGGCCGGCGCGTATCCTATCCGGCCCCTTGTCTCATGTCAAAGCGACAGTCGTACGGTTCTCCGGGTCGGGCCCGCTCAAGTGACACGCAAGGTGGCACGCCGCCGCGCATGATGTCGTCGTGATGGCTGGCATAGGGGCAGACGCTTCGACTCGCGACTGGCTCACACCCGAGCAACGCGCGGGCGTGGAGTGGGGCGACGGTCCGTTGATGGTTCTGGCCGGCGCCGGTACGGGCAAGACCACGGTCGTCGTGGAGCGGGTCCGCTACCTGCTTGAGAGCGACCCGGGCCTCGAACCGGAGAACATCCTCGTTCTCACCTACAACGTCCGGGCGGCGGCGGAGTTGACGCACCGGCTGGAGCGGGGGCTCGGCGTCGAACGGGCGAGCAGGTTGTGGGTACACAACTTCCA
>CAZRUC010000142.1:0-3498 GCA_964603175.1 uncultured Anaerolineaceae bacterium | reverse complement strand
GCCGAGTTCGGAGACTGGGACTGTGCAATCGCCGCGATCGAGGAACGGCGCGCCGAAAACGCCCTGGCTCCGATCTCCGAGGTACGCGGCGAACTGCGCCGGTCGCGTGAGGCGGGCGAGGCCCGGGCCGATCGCGTAGCGCGGCGCGACGCCTCCGGCAGCAACTACGCGGTGGGCTGGAATCGGCTTTCGGCAGAGTGTTACGACCTGGCCAAGGGCCTGCGGGAGACGTACCTGCGCGACGCAGCCGCCTTCGAAGTCCTGCGTTTGATCGAGCAGGCCGAGGTCTACGCGCTGTATCAGAGGACCATCCACGAACGGGGGCTGCTCGATTTCGGCGAGCAACAGCTCCGGGCGATACAGCTGCTGCGCGACCGCCCGAACGTCTTGCTGCGATACCAGCACCAGTTCCGACACGTGCTCGTGGACGAGTTTCAGGACGCCAACATGGCCCAGATACTGCTCCTGGAGCTGGTAGGTCGGGGCCCGGACAAGCCGGACAACGTCGTGGTCGTGGGCGACGACGACCAATCGATCTATCGGTTCCGGGGCGCCAGCTATGCGGCCTTCCGGCAGTTCGAGGAGCGATTCGGCCGGCCGCCCGAATGGGCTCCGGGTCGCGCCGTACAGCCGGTCTTGAGTCTGCCGCTGCTGGAGAACCGCCGCTCGACCGCGAACATCCTCGCCGCCGCCGAACGCCTGATAGAGCACAACCCGGCACGGCTCAAGGCCGGCCGATCGTTACGCGCAATCGGCGAGCCTGGGTCGGCGGTCGAGATCGTCTACGCACGGGACGAGGCCGACGAGGCGGACGCGGCGGTCGAGCGGATCCGCGCGGCTTTCGAGACCCTGCCGGATCGCTTGCCCGATGCTCACGGCGGCGATCGGCCCAAGGGCTGGAGCGATATCGCCGTCTTGTATCGGAAGCACCGCCACCGCAACGCCATCGTGGAGCGGCTCCGGGCCGCGGACATCCCCTACACGCAAGTGGGCGGAACCGGCCTGTTCGCCGAACCCGAGGTTCGGGACGTGGAGGCCGCGCTCCGCGTGATCGCCAACCCAAGCGATTCGGTGAGCTTCACGCGCCTCATGACCGCAGGACCGTGGCGCTTCGATGCCGCGGAGATCCTGCGGATCAGTCGCAGCGCTTCCTGGGACGGTAGCCCGATATTCGCGGCTGCGGCAGCGATCCGCCGAGGAGGCCTGGTGGCCGCCCCATCCGCCGATGGCCCCGCCGCCGGCGAGCCGGCGAACGCGGCTGACCCCGCGCTTCGAGCCAAGTTGGACCGGCTGTTCGGCTGCCTCGACGACCTGCTTCCCAGAGGCCCGCGCGACGGCCCGTTCTCGATACTCGTCGACTACCTGACCCGGACGAAGTTGCTCCACGACCTCATCGCGGCCGAAAGTTCCGAAGCTCAGCGCAACCTCCTGGCGGTCGCCGGCACGATGCGGTTCGTGTCTGCGTGGCAGCAGGAGAACCCGAGCGCCAGCCTGATCGACTTCGTGTCGTATCTGGATCTATACCAGCAGGCCGGCGGCGACCTCGAGTCCGACACCGTTCGGGGCGCCGAGGTCGACGGCGTCCAGCTCATGACCGTCTACCAGGCCAAGGGCCTCGAGTACGAGGTCGTGATCGTGCCGCGTTTGGTCGAGGGCCAGTTCCCCGACACCCGCGAAGAGGACCTGCTGATCCCGCTCGAGTTGCTCAAACAGCAGCCGCCCGACGAGTTCACCACGTC
Organism: uncultured Anaerolineaceae bacterium; assembly: GCA_964603175.1. Lineage (GTDB taxonomy): Bacteria > Chloroflexota > Limnocylindria > Limnocylindrales > CSP1-4 > Fen-1039. The sequence goes on along the minus strand of CAZRUC010000142.1, from coordinate 1,759 downwards.
CGAAGAGCGCCGCCTGTGTTTCGTGGCCATGACCCGGGCGCGGCGGCAACTCGTGCTGATTGCTGTGGACAATCAGGCCGTTCGAGCCACGCCGAGCCGGTTCGTGGCGGAGGTCGCCGGCGAATCGACGGACGCGGGGGTCGTGGTTGAGCGGCGGGGGAACGATGCCGGGGCCGTGACGCCTCGGTTGGCGCCGGAGTCGGCCGTTGAAACCGCTGCTGCGGCCACGCCTTCGCTGGAGCGGCTCATGCCGGTGCCGGCGGCGTATGAGCGACGCTATCGGTTGAGGCGCCGGGCCGTCGAGTTGATCGGCGCCCTGGAGCTGGCCGGCCAAGCGGACCCCGCGGCCACGGAATTGCTCATCGCCGAGCTGCTTGCCGTCGCTCGTGAGGCGGCGGGCGAGGCCGATGAGGATCGGCGTCGCGGGATCGACCCGCTTACTCTGCGGGTCCTGAGCCGCCACTCCCCTGCGGGGCACGACCTCCTTTCCGTTGCGTCGCTACCTGGGTCGTTCAGCCATTCGCAGTTCCGGCTCTATCAGGAATGCCCGCTCGAGTACTCCCTCGCGAACGTCTTTCGCATCCCGGTGCAGGAGCGGAAGGGCTATTTCGAATTTGGGTCGGCCATTCATGGGGCGTTCGAAGCCTTCACGATCGCCCGACACGAAGCCAGAGCGGCCGGCCTGCCGGACCCTGGGTTCGAAGCGCTCCAGGCCGGTCTAGAGCACGAGTGGGAGCCGACAGCCTTCGTGGATTCCCACGCGGCGGCCCATTACCGCGCCCGCTCGGAGCCTGTGTTGCGGCGCTTCTTCGACCGGGAGTTGCGTTCGCCGGCCGAGGCTCTCGTGTTCGAGCAACCGTTCATGCTCGAGCTCGATCCGGGGAACGGCGGAGCGCCGATCCATTTCAGGGGCGTGATCGACCGAATCGATCGCCACCCCGACGGCTCGATCGAGGTGATCGACTACAAGACGGGCACAACGAAGAGTCAGCGCGACGTAGACGACGACGAGCAGCTGTCGGCCTATGCGCTGGCTATGCGGTCCGGGGCAGTCGCGGATCCGGCGAGCGGCAAGCCCCTGCCGTCCCCGTCGCGGCTGACGCTCTACTTTGCCGAGTCGGATCTGGCCCTGTCGACGACGCGGACGGACGAACAGCTCGATGCTTTCCGGGATCACCTGGTGGCGGTAGCGCTGCGGATCCGCTCAGGAGACTTCGCGGCGAACCCCGACTACCGGCGCTGCCGCCGGTGCGAGTATCGCGGGATCTGCCCGAGCCGCTGGGGTGAGCCGCCCGGCGCGTGACAGGGCGCGCGGCACGGAGCGGCGGGGCTGCCGGGCCCTACCGGCCGAGCTGAACCAGCCTGGCACGCACCCGCTGGAGGGACACGCGGTCCGCAAATACCACGAAAACCGTGTCGTCGCCGGCGATGCTGCCTACGACCTCGTTCCAGCGGGTGCGGTCGAGTGCCGCCGCTATTGCATGGGCCGAACCGGGGAGCGTCTTGAGTACGAGCATCAACCCGGCCTCACGGACATCGACCGGCAAATCGTGCATCAGCGCCCGGAGCCGCTCCTCGCCGGTGCTCTCCGCCTCGGTGACCCGGGCGGGAATCGTGTAAGTCTGCACGCCCTCCCGGCTCGACTTGATGAGGCCCAGTTCCGCGACGTCCCGACTTATCGTCGCCTGCGTCGCGCGGAAGCCCCGTTCTCTCAACGCGCCGGCGAGCTCCTGCTGCGTCCGGACCGGACGCTGCGCGA
>CAZRUC010000141.1:0-6524 GCA_964603175.1 uncultured Anaerolineaceae bacterium | reverse complement strand
TGTTCGCCGCGTTCCAGCCGTTCGAGCGGTACGGCTTCAACAAGGCCCACGCCACCTGCTATGGGCTGATCGCGTACCAGACCGCCTACCTCAAGGCGAATTACACGGTCGACTACATGACGAGCGTGCTGACCGCGTTCCGAGACAACGAGGAGAAGGTCGCGGCGGCGGTGGCCGAGTGCCGCCGACTTGGGATAGACGTCAGGCCTCCCGACGTGCACCGCTCCCTCGTCGAATTCAATGTCGAAGACGAAGCCATTCGCTTCGGACTGCTGGCGGTGAAGAACGTGGGCGAGGGGGCCATCGAGTCGATCATCGCCGCCCGCCAGGCCGACGGCGACTTCAAGAGCCTCGCCGACTTCTGTGCTCGCGTGGATCTGCGCCTGGGGAACAAACGTGTCCTCGAGTCGCTGATCAAAGTGGGGGCCATGAGCCGTTTCGGGCACGCGGCGCAGTTGCTCGAGGCCCTGGACGACGCGATGGCTGCGGGCCAGGCCGCTCAGCGTGACCGCACCAGCGGCCAAACCGCTCTGTTCGACCTGGGATCGGCGCCCGAGGCACTCGATCGGCCGCTGCCGCAGGTTCCGGAGGCGCTGTCGCGCGAAAGGCTGCGCTGGGAGAAGGAGTTGCTGGGGCTCTATCTCTCCGAGCATCCTCTCGGTTCGATCTCCGAGCAGATCGGGCTGTACGTGACGGCCTACTCCGCCGATCTCAAGGACGAATCGCTCGACGGGCAGCGGGTAGTGATGGGCGGCATCGTGACCGGGCTGCGGACGGTGACGACACGCAATAGGGAGACCATGGCGGTCGCCACGCTCGAAGATCTGCAGGGCACGCTCGAGGTGGTGGTTTTCCCGCGGATGTACGCCACGAACGGTGCGACGTTTGCGGAGGGGGCGATCCTGCTAGTTGCAGGGCGTGTCGATCACCGGGGCGAAGAAGCCTCCCTCCTCGCCGACGCCGTCTGGGTTTGGGAAGACGCTCTGGCCAGGGGCCCCACGACGATCGCCGCCGAAGTAGCCGCGGGGGATCGGAGCAGAGGCGGCGGACGACGCTGGGGCAACGGCACCGGCAACGGCAGCGGCAACGGCAACGGCGGCCGAGACAAGGCACGCCCGGCGCCCGCAGTCACGTCTTCTATCGCTCCCGCGCCCTCTATCGCGCCGGCGCCCTCCATCGCTCCCGCGCCGGCAGCGCCTGCGGCTCAGCCGATCTACGTTTCGCCGTTACGGGGTGGGGGAGCGCCCGCGCTCGGCGCCGCTACGCCCGCGTTCGGCGCCGCTGCGCCGGCGTTCGCCGCAGGGTCGCGGACCATGCCGGCCGAACCGCTCAGCTCATCGCCCGAGCCCGACGACCTTGCGAGGCTGTCGCCGGAGCGGGAAGAGCCGCCGCTCCCCGACGAGGCGCGCGACGTTGCCGCGCGAGCCTCCGCCGCTCCGACGGCGCCCCTGGAAGCGCCGGCTTCGAGCGTTCTCCACGTGCGTTTCACTCGCGGCGCCGGTACCGGGCGGATCGTCTGGGCTATGGAAGAGTTTCAGGTCATCCTCAAACAACGTCCGGGAGCCACGCGGGTCGTGTTCCACATCCCTCAACAGGGCGGCGCCACAGCCCCCATGGAGGTTCGCCGGGGCGGCGTCGCCTACGACTCGGAGCTTCTGGCCGAAGTCGGCCGCCGACTCGGTGAAGGGCTGGTCCGCCTGGAGATGGCCCCTGGGATTCCGGCGACATGAGTTCGATCGAGACTGCATCGGCCGAGACGATCATCAGGGTCAATCCCTATTTCGCCCTGCGGCAGCGCGTGTTCCGCTGGGGCCGTGCTCAGCTGGCCTTGCCATTCGCGCTAGCGGCGATCGGCCCATTCGCCCTGGCCGCGGTGGGCCTCGCCGGCCACTTGCCGGGACCCATTTTGGTGGCGCTGGTCCTGCTGCCCACGACGCTTCTGGAGGCGCTTCTGGCGCTGCAAGCCCGCGGCGAATGGCCCGCGCAAGAGGTGCTTGGTTGGCTCGACTGGACGACACTCCGGCTGTGGACCGAGCAAGTGCCCGGCGGGCGCCCGAGGAGCCCAATCGAGGCAACGGCATGGCTCGCTGCTCATGGGGTCGGGTCGGCTCCGAAAGGTCCTCGCGCGGGCATCCTCATCCTCGCGGGCCGGCTGGCCGAGGCGCGCGAGGTCATCGCCGAACTCCCCGTCGTGACTCCTCGCGAACGTCGCGACAAGGTGGAACTCGAACTCGACGCCGCCGCTTTCGGGCTTCAGCCGCTCGATGTTCAGGCTGCCGACGAGGCGGTCCGTGCCGATGTCGGTCAATCGTCTGCTGAGAGAACGGCGCGTCTCGCCTATCACGCGGCTCTGGCGGCCGTTGCCGGCGGCGGGGATGGCCTCGCGGAGCTTGCGGCCGCTCGCCCTGCCATCGGCCGGCTGCCCGCGGAGCTTTCCCGTCGCCTCTGGCTTGGCCGATCGAGGTTCGTCGTCCTCGCGGTCGTCCTGGAGATCTGGATCCTGGTGGCGATCGTGGTAGCCATCTCGACCGCAAGCGGAGTTGTGCTGTATTAGGGACTTGCGTGCCTACCCGAACGGGCAAGTTGCGTTGGCCTCGACAATGGACCTTCTAGCTGTTGCTATGTCCGGGGAAACCGAGGGATTGTCCTCGAGGGCGCAGAACCGTCACCTACCTGCCAGAGGAGACTATTTGTGCTGACCGACAACGGACTCAGCCGCGCTATGCACGGCGCCGTTGCCTTAGGAGTGGCGCTGGCCGCCACCCTGGCATTGGCCGTGCCGACCGCCCAGGCCGCCGCGGGCCCAGCGGACGCGCAGGCCACCGAGATGGTCCGGCTGATCAACGGTGTCCGCTGGGCGAACAATCTGCCGGCACTGCGTGTCGACCCGAATCTCGCGAGTCTGGCTCGCGACGCTCCCATTGCCTGTCCGGCGGACTCGAGCCAGGTGATGCTTGGCCGGGCGAAGGACTTTGCCACGCACGGGCCGCCCAGTCACTACCTGCGGCTGTGCCCTAGTGTGATGTTCGTGTCCGTCCTGCAGAGCGCCTACGGTTACGGAACAAACGGCGAGATAGACCTCGACAATCTCAACTACGGCACCGGTGCACACCTGCTCACTTACACGGGCAAGAGAACGTGGCAGACGTGGACTTACTACACAAACCAGGCCGGGATCCTGGGCTGGATGGCCAGCGCAACCCATCGCAACATAATCGTGGGCAACTACGATCGCGTGGGCTGCGGCGGCTGGACCGGCGCCGACGGCACCTTCTTCTATGACTGCCTGTTCAGCAACGGCGGGCCCGGCTCCACGCTGGCGCCGCCGAGCGTGGCGCCTTTCAATAACCCGATCCCAACGGCCCAGCCGACCGCGAACCCGACGCCGAAGCCCACGCCGCGCCCAATTCCGTCCGTGACCGTGCCGCCCAAACCTGCAAACACCGCTGCGCCGGTGGACTCTCCCGTTGCGATCGACCCGACGTCGGTCCCGAGCCCCGCGACCACGGCAGGCGTCGCAACGGGGGCCGGCTCTCCGACACCGTCGTCGACGCCGGGGGCAGATGGCGCCCAGCAGTCCGCTGCGCAGCCCCCAGTGAAGCCCCAGGGCGCGGGCGGCGGCTCGACGTCGTCGGCAGTGAGCGACTCGTCGGTCGTCGGAGTTGCCGCCGCAGCAATTGCCGGGTTGTTGGCGGCCTTCTCTGGGCTACTCGTAACGCTTCGGAGACGAGATCACTCTCGGAAGGACGCCGGCTAGGCGCCTCAGTCTTGCCTTGAACGGCCCAGCGCGGACAGGATCAGGATCGCCCCGACAGCCATGATCGCGATCGGCCACGCAAGACTGAGGTTGAAGCGCGGATCGATTTGGTTCCAGGCGAAGGCGCCGCCCAGGATGATTAGCAGCAACCCGAAGGCAATTCCGCCGGCGCCGCGGCCCTCGCCCCGGTGCTGCCAGCGGTCCTGCCTGCGCTGCCAGCGTTCCTGCCTGCGCTGAGATCGCCAATCGGTCGGACCTGCCTGAGCGGAGAATGGCGCAGCACCGGGAACCGCGCCGGGCGCACCGGGGGTGGCTCCGGCCGCATCGGCACCTTCAGCGGGCGGATTGGAGGTCGTTCCGACCGGTGGCGCGTACGCCGCCTGGTAGCCGGCCGGATCGCCGCCCGGGGCCCACGGGGAAGGCTGCGGCCAATCCTCGGGTTCGATGGGAACGGCAATCATCATCACGATGTAGGCCAGGAAGGTCAGGCCGCCCGTCACGGGCACGGAGATGAACCAGAGGATCCGGACGAGGACGGGATCGACCTCGAAGTAGTCGGCGACACCGCCCGCGACGCCCGAGATGATTCGGTCGTTGGCGGATCGATAGAGACGATGGCTATTCACTTGCAGCCTCCCGCGGGGTTGATGACCAGGCTTCCGAGACTCGTGCTCGCAGTCAGGTCGGCTTTGTGTGTTGAGGTGTCGTAGCCGGGTGTCTGCCACACGTCCCCGACGTGGATCAGACCGGCGGACCCGAAGTTGTTGCCGGCGAGGCTGTCACTCTCGCGGATCTGCAGTCCGAGACCCGCTGGGGCGCACAGCTTCAACTCTCCCAGGTTCGTGGAGACGGAACCGGTTAGATCGGATTGGCCATCGAGCGTGAGCTGAGTGGAGCCGGCATTTGTCGAAACCGTCAAGCTGCCGAGCGAGCTACCGCCCAGGTCGATATGGGCGGCGCCCGCGTTGACGGAGAAAGAGGCGGAGGTCAGCTTGGCGCCGGGGAGGCTGAAATGGGCGTCGCCCGCGTTGACCGAAGCGGAAAGGGAGATCGGCGTTTGCGCCGGCAAGGCAACTTGCCAGTTCTCCGTGCCGCGGCTGGGCAACCAGTTGCCACGGTCGGAGCCCACGGAAAGGGACGTGGAACTCGAGTTCACCTGGACCTGACTGCCGCCGCTGTTGGATGCCCTGACATGCCAGGAGGCATCGGGCGACGTGGTAACTGTAGTGGTGCCGCACTGCAAGTTCAGCTCGACGTCCGCCGACCCATCGAACGTGCCATCGCGGCTGAGGCTGTTCGTGGCCGTGTCTCCGTTGCTGCACCCGAGTTTCGGGCCAACCGCGAAGACACTCCCGAGCACCAGCCCGAGGAAGACGGCAACGACGAGTCCGCCGACGAACGAGGCGGGCGTCCGGGATAGCACGAAACCAAGGCCGAGTCCGACCAGGACGAGCGGCCACAGCCGCCATGCATCACTGAGCGCCGAGCTGGAGACCACACCCTGGTTGTACGCCAGCGGCACGGCGCCAAATACGATGAGAAAGACTCCCCAGTTCAACCGACCGCGGTTGACCCTCATTCGTCACCACCTCTACCAAGAGCGCGCCGGGTGCGTCGGGGCGACGCCGGAATAGGCGCGTCCCTTGGCCCGGTCACATGACCGGAGCCGGCGAACATCGCCAGAATACCCGTGAAGGATCAGCGTTTACATCCTTCCCTGAGACACACTGGCATCCTTCAAAAGGCACCCCGGCATCCTTCCTGAGAGTGACGGGGGTCTCGCGGAAGGCCGCGCCGTGATAGCCTCAAACGCTACCCGGGCACTGGCTGGAAGACACCAGGAGGCGACTCGATGCAACTTGGCGAGTGGCGGAAGACGGCTCCAAATCGCGAGAGCATGAGCAATGCGGTTCTGAGCGTCCTCAGGCCGGTTCTCAGCGATCTTGGCGCCGACACCGACCCGGAGTGCTGGGTGCAGTGGGGTGAGGATCCCGAGGTCCGTTATCAGGTGATGGTTCCGACCCGAGCCGGCTTGATTTCGACGGCCGTTCGCGTCAACACGGGGACGGACGGTCCTCGGGCCGCCGGGAAGCTCATTCGCTGGGCTCGCCTCCAGCTGAGCGAACTCAGCCTGGAATCGGCGGGGGGCCACAGGATCGTAGCCGTCCAGGTTGAAGGCCAGGTCTTGAAGGGAACGGATGCGGAGGCCGATCGAATCTGCGAATTCGTGCGCGGGCTGATCGCTGCGGTGGACGGACGCGACTGGCAGTTCTCCTGGGCGGGCGCAACTTCGCAGGTTGAGCCGGCCTTAACCCAGAGAGCCGCGGTATCGAAGAAGGTCGCCGCGACGGGCAGTGCCAGGGCTGCGGCCAAGAGCGCTACGAAGCCGGGGGCGAAACCCAGTGCCAAGCCTCCGACCAGGGCCGCGGCGTCAGGGTCCGCCACCAAGGCTCCTGCTGCGCCGAGGACTGCGGCCCCGAAACCGGCGGCCACCAAACCGGCGGCCACGAAACCGGCCGCGTCGGCAGCGCAGCCGCGGGCGCCCAAGCCTGCCACCGGGTCGGTCGCCAAGCCAGCGGCCAAACCGGCCGCGCGAAAGCGCGCCGCCGCCGGCGTCCCCGCGCTCGGCCCCGGACCTGCGACCCGTCCCGTGGCGCAGCCTTTGCCCGGAGAATCGACCAGGATCGCGCCTCACCCGATCTTCGCCCCGGTTACGACGCCGCCCAGCCGATCGTTGGACGCGGAACCCGAGGACTGGGGAGACGCC
>CAZRUC010000140.1:0-6524 GCA_964603175.1 uncultured Anaerolineaceae bacterium | reverse complement strand
AACGGCCCCACCGGCGAGGTCAAGCTCTGGTTCCGCAAGACCCAGACCCGCTTCGTCAGCTACGCTGCCGAACGCTACGCCGAGGCCGTCTAGGGCTGGTACGGAGTCCAGAGTTCGGCCGTCGCGAGCATCATCTGCGCGCGGACGTCAAAGCCGCCAGCCACCAGGACGCGTCCGTTCGGTAGCAGGGTCGCGGTCGCGCCCGAAGTGTCGACGCCCTCCTTCGACCCTGACGGGACGAAGCTATTCCCGGTCGGGTCGAATAGTTCGCTGGTCGTGAGCACGGGCGCGTTGAAGTCGGACTCACCGCCAACCAGCAGAACCTGACCGTCCTCGAGCAAGGTCGCGGTCTGGCCGTCCCGGGCGTCCATCGTCGACCCCGCGGAGGAGAAGGTGCACAGGTCGGGGTCGTAGAGTTCCGCTGAGTTAGTCGCCGGGTAGCTCCCGCCGACCACCAGAACCCGTCCGTCGCGCAGGAGTGTGGCTGTCGCGCCTGTGCGAGCCTGGGCCATCGACCCGACGTGATAGAAGAGGCCGGTGGGCGGGTCGTAGAACTCTGCCGTGGCCAGAGGCGCATCTCGCGCTTCGAGACCGCCGGCAACCATCACCAGCCCGTCTGGCATGAGCGTGGCTGTTGAGCCACTGCGCGCTTGCCCCATTGCTCCGGTCGGGCTGAAACGACCCGTCGTGGGGTCGTAGATCTCGACCGATGCGAGCGCCGTCCCCGAGTCATCGTTCCCTCCCGCAACGAGAACGCGGCCGTCTTTGAGCAGCGTGGCTGTGTGGTGGGAACGATCCTGCGCCATCGCCCCGGTTTGGCTGAAGCGCCCCGTCTTGGGGTCGTAGACCTCGGCCGGCACGGGATCGCCGGTTGTGCCGCGGGCGCCACCCACGATCAGCACACTGCCGTCCGCAAGCCGCGTGGCCGTGTGCCCATCTCGAGGTTGAGACATCGTTCCGGTCAAGACGAAGCGCCCGGTCTTGGGTGAGTAGAGCTCGGCCGAGGCGACCTCCGTGGCGAGCGACCAGCCGCCGACTATCAGCACGCGACCGTCCTGGAGCAGGGTGGCCGTATGGTCCGCCCGGTCGATCACCATCGAGCCCGTAAGGCTGAAGTGCCCTTTGCCCGGAGTAGGCATCGCGGTTGGCGCGAGCGAGGTTGTCTCAGTCGCGAGAGCCGTCGCCGAGGGCACGACCGGCACCGACGTTGTGGTCGCAGCCGATCGGGTGACCGAGACGGACGGCCCGACGGTCGGCGAGCTACCTAACGAGCACGCGCCAAAGACCGCCGCGACGACCAGGATTGCCGCCGCGGCTGACCCTTTGCGATCGAAGAATTCCAGCCCTCTGCCCCTCACGTTCGCCATCCTCGCAGATCGCACGACCTCGCGGGGCACAGACGGTGCCTCCAGACACGCGCCGTCTACGACGAACGATCATGGGCCAGCGCTTCGTGCGCCTACACTTCGGCCAACAGGGCGGCAGGAACCGCCCGCCAGCGGAGGAGTTCGATGGGCGTGATCATCATCCGGGAGATGGTCGGCGTTAGCCCTCGCTCGTGGAGCGACGCGGCGCGCCAGGCCGTCGCCATCGCCTCCAAGACGGTTCGCAACATCCGATCGGTGGAAGTGATCCAGTCGACCGCCCGCGTCGAGGGCGGCGAGATCGTCGAGTACCGCGTCCACCTGAAGATCGGGTTCGAATACGAGGAGTAGCAGGCGCAGGGCGCGCCGGCGCCCGTAGGGCTGAAGCGGCGGTGAAGCAGCTCTGAAGCTCCCTCGAATTCGCAGATAAGCGCGCGTTGATCCGCGACCGGCAATATCCGCGGATGCAAACGTCCCCCGCAAGCCCATTCGCCATCGATCCAATTGACACTCGGCCGCTCGACTTTCTATCCTACGCACCGCCGACTGGGGAGCGGTATGCGGGGATGGAGGAGCTTCGGGTGTCCGTCGAGCCCGAGTTCGGCGACCTGGGCGGTGGCATGGCGCACATGCGGCCGATTTTCCCCATGCGCCCGGGCAAGACCCAGCGCCCGCTGTTGCCGGACGAGACGCTCCGGCGGGACAGGCTTTTCGATACGCTGGCCGCCGGGACCCGGCGTCGCGTCACCTACGTCGTCGCCGAAGCCGGTTTCGGCAAGACCACCCTGGTCGCCGACTACCTCCGCAGCTCGCGGATCCGCACGTTCTGGTACAGGCTCGACGAAGACGACACGGATGGGCTCGTTTTCCTCCGCTACATTGTTGCCTCGTGCCAGGCCGTCGACCCGAAGCTGCTGCCACGCTCCGCGGCGCTCCTCTCGGACACGACCGTCGAGCCCCGCGAAGCCGTAATTCTCCGCACGCTGCTGGAAGAAATCGATTGTCTGGGCGAGGTGCCATCCGCACTCGTCCTCGACGACTTCCACGTTGCGTCTGCCGTCCCGGCGATTGGGGCGGTCGCGGAGCGGCTGATTTCGCGAAGCCCGTCGGGCCTGAGCTTCATCCTCATCGGCAGGCGGACGCCCAGCCTTTCGGTGGCTGCCCTGCGAGCCCACGGCGAGCTGGCCGAGCTGGGCCGCGAAGAGCTCCGTTTCGATGAAGCGGAGACGCGCAGGCTCTTTCGCGAGTCGTATCGCCACCCGCTCGAGCCGGACGTGCTACACGAAGTGCAGGTACGCACAGAAGGTTGGGCGGCATCGCTACAGCTGGTCAAGGCTGCCGTCGAGGGCCTGTCGAAGGCTCAAGTCCGCGCGTTCGTTCATTCGCTGACGGGCGCCGAAGGCGACCTCTACGACTTTCTCGCAGAAGAGGTCGTCGGCGAGCTCGAGTCCGATCTGCGCAGCTTCCTCATGCGCGTGTCGCTCCTTGAGGAAATCGACGCCGAGGCTGCCGCCGAGGCTGCAGGGGTGTCGACGGCGCACGCGAGGAGGCTTCTCGCCGAGGCTCAGCGAATCGGCCTCATGGCCAAAGGCGTCGGGGCGGTGGGTTCGTGGCGGCCGCATCCCCTGGTGCGCGAGTTCCTGCTGGCGCGCCTCGATTCCGAGATTGGAGCGGTGGGCGTTATCGAACTCCACCGCCACCTCGCATCGGCTCTCGAACCTCGATCGTGGCGGCTGGCCGCACGCCATTACGCTGCGGCGGGAGACGAAGACCACGTTCGCCGCGTGGTCTGCGGCGCGCTGCCGACCATCATCGGTACGGGCGACTTCGCCGCCGCGGAAGAGCTGATGGCCCAATTCTCGAACGGATCCGACGGCCCCTTTCTGGACATCATCCGCACGCGACAGCTGGTGGGTGCGGGCCGATACGAAGAAGCAGAGACCATCGCCCGCCGAGCCGAAGAAGCAGCATCCAATCCGACTATGGACAGTCGGTCGCTGGAGATCGCGCGATCCTTGAACAGACTCCAGCTGGGTCTTCAGACGAAAGATCCGATGATGTGGACAAGGGCGACAAGAGACCTCTCGGAGAGTGGCGATTCCGAATTGGAGGCTATTGCACGGGCTGCCAGTCTCGTGTGTTCGGCGTCTGACAGTGGAAGCCTCGACCTGCTTTGCGAGGCTTTGATGGAAGCAGCGGATGTGAGCCACGGGCGAGGCCACATTCGGCACGAAGGCATAAGCCTCACGAACTTGTCGTACACGGAGCGCAATCGGGGGAATCACGCTGCCGCGGCGTCAGTCGGCCAGACGGCTCTTTCTCTGCTTCAAGACTGTGGAGACGTGAATGACATCGCCGCCGCGCATCTCAATTGTGCCCGAGGGCTCGCCCATCTTGGCCGCTGGCAGGAAGCCGAGGAACACATAACCGCCGCAATGGCGACAACCGAATGGGTCGAGCCGGACCTCATCGCCGAGTCGGTGGAGTTGGAGGCGACATACGGCGACCCCACGAAAGCTCTCCAGATGCTCCAAGGCGTCTCAAGCGACTACGCCGCCCGAACCGACGGCTCCTACTTGGCGTACGTGTCTGCTCGCCTTGAGTTGCAACAAGGGGACCCGGGTCGAGCTGCGGCCGTGCGATCCAATTTGACGCCGCATGGGCTGGCCCCTGGCTTCGGAAGTGCAATCCTGGCGCTCGATCTGCAAATCCGAGCGACGGCTGACGCCCTCGATCCGGCGCTCGGGCCCGATTTGGAAGCTGGGATTCTCTTAGCCGAGCGCCAACAGGCTTGGTTTTGGTCGAAGACAATAAGGCTGACACAGGCGTTGGTAGCCCAAAATGATGCGCTGGTTTCGTACGTTCGCGCCCTTCGGGAGGAAGATGCGGCCTACTTGTCGATTCAGGCCGAACTCGTGGGTCGCAGATTGGCCGATCTCGACGAAGACGCGCTCGGAATCGTGCGTAAGGAGGCAGAGCGTCGACCTGAAAGGTGGCGTTGGGCCCTGCGCCTCATCCTGCGCGATGCTGCCAGCCGACCGAGTGAGATTCGTCGGGCCGCCGAACTGCTCGACCTCGTCGGCGACTCGAGAGACCTCAAGCCTCTTCGAGATCTCGCCCGTCGCAAGAGTCTGCGGATCCCCGATGTGGGCCACGGACTGGCGCGGCGTCTGGCCCCACCGGCGTTTGTCGACGATCTAGGTCGAGTCACGATTCGAATCGGCGAACGATCCATTTCAGGTACTGACGTCCGGAAGAAGGTTCTGTCGCTCCTGACCTTCCTGCTCACTCGGCCCCAGCTGTCCGCATCAAGGGAACAGGTGATCGAGGCGTTGTGGCCGGACATGGAGCCGGAAGCCGGGGCCAATTCCCTGAATCAGACTTCCTACTTCCTGCGGCAAGTCTTCGAGCCAAAGGCCGATGACGATTCGAGCGCGGGCTACCTGAATAGCAGGGCGGACCTCATCTGGCTCGATCCCAGACTGGTACAGAGCCGAAGCTCGGACTGTCTCAAGCTCATAGCCGCCATACGTCGCGATCCGTCTCCCGATCTGATCACAAGACTCGCGGACTCTTACACCGGCCGCTTTGCGGTCGACTTCATCTACGATGACTGGGCATCGTCCTTTCGAGACGCGCTCCATGCGAGTTACCTGGATCGGATCGAGCGCGCCATCACGGCCGACACGCAAGTCGGGGCGTTCGATAGGGCGCTATCGATCGCCCAGCTAGCGATGCTAGCCGACCCCGAGGCCGAACAGATCGAACTCTGTCTTCTGCGCCTGTATCGAAGAATGGGGGCGAACGCTGCCGCGGCCGAGCAGTACGCCCACTATTCGACGGTGATGCGTGAGCAGTTGGGAGTAGAGCCGGCGCCTCTGGAGTTGATCTGACCGGATTCGTCCACTATGGGGTGGCTAAGGCACCTAACGTATTGACCGGGGCAGTCCAGGCTCCCTAGGGTGGGAACGTCGGATGCGGGTAGCATCCGAATTCCGTCACAAAGAACGCTCGGACGCTCCGAGGCCCCAGCCGAATTCGGGCACTTGGGCTGGGACCAAGCCACTAGTGCAACCTACCGCGCGTTGCAGTGGTTAGGAGTCGATACTAATGTTTGCCGAGTCCTGCAGCCGACCCTGGTGATTCTAATGTGGCGTCGTATTCAGAAGCTGACGGTCGTCCTTGGGTCCGGACTTCTTCTGGCCTTGGGCGGCGGGGCTAGCTACAGACCATTCTGAGTACATCTCTCCTATAGCCGGACGCGCTCAGCGACAGCTAGATTGCCGCAGCTGAGCGAGGAGTAGGGATGAGCCGCCGGCTGGGAGTGCTGATCGCGACCGCGGCACTGGCGAGCGGAGCGCTGCTTGCCAGTGCTGCTTTTTGGTGCCCGATTGGGGCGGGGATCTCGATCAAGGGCGCTCCCAACGGGCCCCTGCTTGGGGTCGGGTTCTGGATCGCTCTCACGGTCGTAGGCGCTTCTCTCACGGTCCGCATGCCGGGCGGAAGCTTCTTGGACCTGGGGTTTGCCCCTATCGTCGCGGCGATGAGCCTTGGGGGGCCTTCCGTCGCTGGCGTCGTGGCCTTGCTCGGCGCGACCCAATCGCGCGAGTTGAGGCGCGAGGTGCCGTGGTATGGGGTTCTGGCCAACCATGCCAGCATCACCGGTCCAGCGGTGGTCAGCGCTTATGCCCTGAACCTTTTGTCCCCATATCGCGGCCTCGCGGTCGTCGATTTCGCGGCCACTTTTGGCGCTGCGTGTGTCTTCTTCTCGCTCAATACGGTGATGACAGCCATGTTCATGTCGGTCAGAACCGGTGATCCGATGTGGAAGCTCGTGCGGGCTGATGCGGGGGCATATCTCAACATGCTGGCCCTGGCGCCTCTCGCGTGGCTGATGGCGCAGATGTTTGTGGTCGCGGGGTGGTGGGCGGTCCTTCTCTTCGCGGTGCCTGTATACACAACCCGCGTGGCATACGGCCGCTTCGTCGAAGTGCGCCAGATGTTCACGGAGACTGTGCGGAGCCTGGCTGAGGCAGTGGACAAGCGCGATACGTTCACGAGCGGCCACAGCCACCGAGTCCAGGACATCGCGATCGACATCGGCAAAGTGATGAAGGTCAGCGACGACGAGCTCGAGGCCCTGGAGTGGGGCGGCCTCCT
>CAZRUC010000139.1:0-6531 GCA_964603175.1 uncultured Anaerolineaceae bacterium | reverse complement strand
CCCGACGCAAACCGGCCGACGCGCATCGCAATCGTCGGGGTCGGGTTCGTCGGATCGACCTTTGCGTATGCGCTGCTACTCTCCGGGCTCGCCGCCGAGATTGTGCTCGTGGACCTCAACCGCGAGCGCGCCGAGGGCGAAGCCATGGACCTCAACCACACGGTCCCGTTCGCGCACCCGACGCGCGTCTGGGCAGGCGACTACGCGGACTGCAAGGGCGCGATCGTCACGGTCATTGCGGCCGGAGCCAATCAAAAGCCCGGAGAGTCGCGCCTCGACCTGCTCAAGCGGAACGCCTCTATCTTGGGCCAGATCGTCCCGAGGGTCGCGGCCGCCAACCCTGACGGGATCATCGTCGTTGCCACGAACCCCGTCGACATCCTCACGCGCGTGACACTCAAGCTCTCCGGCCTGCCCTCTCGGAAAGTATTCGGGGCAGGCACGATGCTCGACACGGCCAGGTTTCGGTACCTGTTGAGCGAGTGCCTGGGTGTCGACCCGCGCAGTGTCCACGCTTTCATCATCGGTGAGCACGGTGACAGCGAGGTTCCCGTGTGGTCGCTTGCGAACGTGGCCGGCATGCGCCTGCCGACGTTCTGCTCGGAAAACGGAATCTCGTTCAGCAAAGACGAGATGGATTCCATCTTCCGCCAGACCAGGGATGCCGCGCAGCAGATCATCTCTCGCAAGGGCGCCACGTATTACGCGATCGGCGCCGGGTTGACCCGCATCGTCGAGGCGATCGTGAGGAACCAGAGCACGGTGCTGTCGATCTCGAGCCTCGTCGAGGATTACTACGGCATCGACGACGTTTGTCTGAGCCTGCCTACCGTCGTAAACAGAAGAGGCATCGAGCGGGTTCTTCGGCTCGACCTTTCGCCGGCCGAGGCTCGGGGTGTGAGGCGCTCGGCGGACGTCCTCAAAACCACTCTGACAGCCCTGGAGTCCTAGGACCCGATAGTACCTATGGCGGTTGGCCTCCACGATCCCTCGGTCGTGCGGGTAGACTAAAGCCCTCTCCTCAGCGCTTCCCATCAGGAGACGTTCGTCGCCGTGCTCCGGTCTGCCGTTGTCATCGCGCTCCCCCGAGACGAATTCGTAGCCGTCAGCGCTGCTCTGTCCGAGGCGGGCTTCGAGTCGATCGAAGTCCATTCGGCCAAAGAGCTCGAAGCCGTAATGACGACTCGTTCGAATGTCGGGTTGGCAATCCTCGATAGCGAGAACGCCTTCGAGGAGACGCTGGAGATGTACGCCATCCTGCATGAGGATGGGCGGAGCACGCCCTCTCTGATGGCAGTTGCCCCGCGCGCCATGGACCGGATGCGTCTGGCCGGGCAGGCCAGCTCGAGGGACGAGTACTTCACGCGGCCCTATCTGGCGGAGTCGCTCCGATGGCGCGTGGAAGCGATCTTGATCCGAATGGACGCCTCGAACGGGACGTCGACCGGGCCGATCTTCGACGACGAAGTCCCGATTGTGGAGCCCGCGGAAGACCTCCACGGCCGGCTCGTCGTCATCTTCAACCCGAAGGGTGGCGTCGGCAAGACCACGATCGCGATGAACCTCGCCGCCGCGATGCAGCTGCTCGAGGGCCAGCGCGTGCTGCTGATCGACTGCGACACGGTTACCGGCCATATCGCGCCGTCGCTTGGAATGGAGCGTCCCCGGACGGTCGTCGCCGCGTGGACGGAGAATCTCAATACCGGGGTCGAGGAGTCGTTTGCGGACATCGCACTTCGGCACAGCAGCGGCGTCTCGGTGCTGGTGTTGTCGCAGTCGCCGCTTCACACTCAGGTCCTGGAACCGCGCCGAATCGCCGAGGCGATCACCGCCGCTCGCAGCTCGTTCAACTGGGTGTTCGTCGACATGCATCCGGACTACGGCCCGCTGAATCAGGGGATCTTCGCGCTCGCCGACCGAATCATCGTGCCGGTCACGCCCGACGTGCCATGTCTGCGGGCAGCGGTTCAATTCGCCGACGTGGCCGTCGAGCTGAACATCCGCGAGCGCCTTGCCCTGGTCGTCAACCGCGCCAACAGCGGCGTGTCGGTCTCAGACGTAGAGCGCGTCGTCCGAATGACCGCGGTGGCGCGCGTTCGTTCCGCCGGGATGCTTTTCATGAGGGCATCCAACGAAGGCCAGTCGGCGGTGGAGCGCTTCCCGACGGCGAAGGTCGTCGGCGACATCAAGGCCCTCGCCGAGTGGCTGACCGACACTATGAACCCGAGCGGCGCCAAGATGGGCTCGGGTCTGATTCGCGTGCTCAACAGGGCCTGGGCTCGGCGGAAGCCGGGAAGGTCCCGCTCGCGCCACACGGCACGAACTGTCGTAGTCTGACCCGGGCCGCAGTCCGCATGGGCCAAGCGCCTGGGCGAGGTCGGATCGCCACAGCAGACCTGAAGCGTAGACTGCACCGCGTCTCCGCACTCTGGTGGTCATGAGATGGAACCAAGGCGGCGGCTGGCTATCGGGCTTACGGCGGCAGCGATCGTGCTCGCAACCATTGGCCTGGCGGTCGTGCTCGCGGATATGGGCTTCTCAGGAGCAAGCTTCCCGCCGTCTTTCGTGGGAGGCTCCACCCCGCCGGGGTCGTTCGGATCGCCGCGATCTCCGTCGCCTACCGCCGCGTCGCAAAACCCGTCCGGTTCGCTTCCATCCGGCAGTCCGGTGCCTGGCACCTCGCCTACGCCTTCGGTGTCGCCCGGTCCTACGGCTCACGTCCCCGGATTTGGTGAATCGAACGGTCTACTGGCGTATTACACGGCCGACGGAACCATCGTGCCGGTTCAGATCGTGCCGGGGCTGCGGGCGGAGTTGCGGGCCGGCAGGGCGAAGTATTACGCCCTCGCCGGGAATCGCTACGGCCTGGTCACTGGGGCTTACGCCGGCGAGTTCAAGCCGAACGTAACCATGCAGCAGGCGAACGGATCGAGCGCCCAGACCGGCGGCGTCGCGCTCGTGGGCGCGGTCACGACCAGATTGATCGCAGACGACCTGGCCGCGAAAGAGACTCCCCTGGATCGTTGGGTCGTGGCACTGCCGGTCGACATCACTTCCGAGCCGCTCACCGATCAGGTGGACGTCACCTTCGACGACTTCGGTCTCCACGGCTGGTCCGATACCCCGAGGGTCGCAATCCATTTCGCAGGCTCGCTGCCGCTGACGAACGTCATCCCCTCGAACGGCGGGTACCACGTTCTCGTCGAACAGCTGGGGGTCACGGCCTGGCAAGTGATCGATCCCGCTCGCCTGGGCCTGTCGCAGAGCGAGCTGGACCCGGTCCATGTTATGAACGAGCTGCTCATCTATGGGGACGGCCAACCCAGCGTCCACACCAACGTCCTCGTCAACGGACGAGTTCCGGTGGGGCAGAAGATGCTCACTGTGACAGGGGACGTCAGCGTCTCGCTGGTCGTCGACGGCAGTCGCGCCGACCTCCCGACAAGCAGGGTGCTGGCCGTGGGCGACGTCCCGGTCTTTGCGGCGTCCTCCTAGAGTAGGGTCGGAGCGGCGGCGCGTTCCATTCTTGGGGATGATCCCCGTCGCGTGAGTCCCCACTAGACTCGTGGCGCCGAAGTGGCGTTAGGAGGTTGGCGAATGAGCAACCGGTGGGACGGCGGGGATCGCGGTCGAGACGGAGAGCATGGGATGCTCGGCTTCGGCTTGCTGCTTATCGTGCTCGGGGCCCTTTTTCTCGCCACGGAGCAGTTCAATCTCGACCTGGCGCGCTATGGCTGGCCGACCTTCGTCATCGTGCCCGGCCTGGTTCTCCTGGTCGCCGGCCTGGCGATCCCGAACGAAGCGGGTCTCGGATTGGCGATCCCGGGCGGGATCGTGACAACGGTTGGTCTGATCCTGGCCTTCCAGGAGGCTACCGATGCGTGGGCGAGCTGGGCCTACATGTGGGCCTTGATCGCTCCCGGCTCCGTCGGCGTAACGCTCTGCCTGTACGGACTCCTGCACCGGCGCATGGATCTGGTGGGTGGGGGCGTGAGAACGGCGGCGGTCGGTCTCGGCCTATTCGTCGGCTTCGGCCTCTTCTTCGAGAATCTGATCGGAATAGACGAGGGCCACTCGAACACGGTCCTTCACTCCGGGCTGCCGTACATGGCGGTGGCTATGGGCGTCCTCATCGTGCTCGCCAACCTCATCCCGTCGCGGCGCTCGAGCCACGATCACGAAGGCAGCGATCCGCTCGGCAGCTAGAGCGGCGGGTCAGCGAACTTCGACTACCCGGTAGTCCAGCGTGCCCGCGGGAACCTGAACTCGCACCGTCTCGCCGGGCTTGCGGCCCATGAGCGCGCGCCCGATCGGTGACGTGAAGCTGATCTTGCCGGCCGCGGCGTCGGCCTCGGCCGAACCCACGACCGTGAAAGTCTCCTCGCCGTGGCGATCGGTCTCGACCACGACCGTGGAGCCGAGAAGGACTTCGGTGCCTCCCGAAGACGCGATCAAGACCGCGGACTTGATCATCTGCTGGAGTTGCTGAACACGGCCCTCGAGGAACGACTGCTCCTTGCGCGCGGCGTCGTAGTCGGCGTTCTCGCTGAGGTCGCCGAGCTCCCGGGCCGCCTTGATACGGGCGATGACCTCCGGGCGCCGCCGGTCCGTAAGCTCGATCAGCTCGGACTGCAGGCTGGCGAGTCCCTCCGCGGTCAGGTGCGTCGGGATTACGGCGAAGGAGCCCTGGCCCGCGTTTCGCGCGGCCATCGAGGGCCGCAGGCCCGGCTGACGCTTGGGAGCCTCGATGGCCGACGGAGCCTGAGCCAGCTTGGCCAGGAGCGCTTTGCGTGTGGCGGCAGCGGACGGTTTTCGCGGGGTCGTGGATGCCGAACGTGGGCGGCCGACCTTTGCCGGCGTTCCGTCGGGACCGTCCGGCAGGACGGTGACCTTCGTCGTTTTCGGCGGCTCGTGCGGTCGTTCATCGTGGAGCGGAGCGAAGAGGCCGTGATCGGGGCGGTGGCGCGACGTCGCCGCCAACACGGCGTAGGGCAGTGCACCGGCGGTTCTTACGAATTCATCGAGCAGCGAATCCTCGTACAGCTCGGGATCGGCCGTGGCCGACCACCAGATGCGAGCCTTGGGCAGGTCGTGCAACGTCTTGAGCCAATAACCTGCCGGCTGGGGACGCCGCTCTCCCAGTGGCGTCTTGAACATGCCGAGAAGCCTGGCGCTTACCGACTTCTGGCTCGATCCGATATACAGGATCACCTGGCTGGGCAGCCAGAACGAGGCGAGCCGGGACTGCAGCTCAGCGACCGTGGGGCGCTGGCCGTCGAGGCGAAGCTCGGACGCGCGATCGAGCCAATCGCGAATTGCCGCCGGGTCGATCGAAACCTTGGGTTGCGGCGAGGGAAGCTCGACGACGAACACGCCGGGCCCGCTGGTTGCGAGCGGGTGGCCCCACAGGACCGGGCCTTCTACGGCCAGGCCAACCGCACGGAGGAGATCTTGGCCGTTTAGGGGAGCGGAAGAGGGGGGATTGGAGGATGTCACCCGTAAACCCTGCATTGCCTTAGCCCTGCTTGTCAAACGGTCGTGCAAAGGCCGCCAATTTGCCGCCCTGGAGCGCCACTCGGCATCGCCCGGTTCGGCGATTCTCGCAGGCGGCCAAAGGCCCCGGGCAGGATGCCGGGGCCTTGGTGCTCATGACGTCACGACCGGCCTAACTCAGTGTCGGATCCTCGGCCACCGGGATGCCGAGCAGCAGAGGCAGGCCCTGACGGTTGGTGTAGATGGGGCGGTAGCGATCGGTGTTGTACATGGTGGGGATGTCGATCGAGCGCGGGCCCTGATCGGGGTTCGGCAGGGGCGAGTGGCTGTACTTGCCGCCTCGGATCGCGACCATGCGGCCGCTGATCCCATCGGCGATCAGATTCATCGCCACGTTCGCGAACGTGATGCCGACGATCGAGTCCACGGCGTCGGGATCGCCCGAACGCAGGTCGTAGGTAAGCTCGGACGCGAGCGTCTCTTCGCCGGAGCGGGCCTGGATCTCCGAGGCGAGCACTTCGGCGATGTTGGCCTTGTGCCGGTGACCGAAGGAGTCGGCCGGGCCGTACTCGGCGAGTTCCCCGCCCTGCCAGACGGCGCCCTCGGCGGCGATGGCGAACGAGTACTTACTGGGGTTGTTGCGCTTGTCCTCGACGAGGAGCTCGACGAGGTGGTCCAGGTCGAACTGGAACTCGGGGATGAGGCAGCGGGCGCTGGTCACGTATGCCGTGTACAGCGCAGTGAACCCTGCATCGCGACCGAAGATGCGGAAGACGCCGATCCGCTCGTGCGAACCGAGCGTGGTCCGCTGGCGATTGATCGCTTCCTTGGCTCGAGTGACCGCCGTCGAGAAACCGATGCAGTATTCGGTGCCCTGGACGTCGTTGTCCATCGTCTTGGGCACGGCCACGAGCTTTACGCCTTTGTCGGCCAGCACCTGGCTGAAGCTCAGCGTGTCATCGCCGCCGATCGGGACGAGGTAATCGAGACCGAGCTTCTCGATGTTCTCGAGGACCACGGGCGTGAAGTTGTATACGC
>CAZRUC010000138.1:0-6535 GCA_964603175.1 uncultured Anaerolineaceae bacterium | reverse complement strand
AGCTGAGGCCCACTCCCTCGTGCGCTTTGTAGGACGCGGCGTTCGCGGCCCGCAGGTTCGCGACCGACGTCATGTCGCACTCGAAGGTGCTGTAGGCGGTCGGGATCGTGGCGGCGCGCGTCATCTGCGCGGCGATCCCGCGACGCATCTGGTTGAGCGGGATCAGTTCCTCGTCCTGGCCGGGAGCCCAGACGACGGGCGACGCCGCGGCCGACTGGGCTGAAGGTGCGGACGGTGCAGAAGCTTGGGCGGCCGTCTCGCGACTCGCGGAGCCTCCGCCATTCCGGTGTGTCTCGACGTAAGTCATAACGTCGTCGCGGGTTATCCGCCCGTCGTGCCCTGAGCCGACGATCTGGACCGCCGAAACGCCGTTGTCGCGGAGCAGCTTGCGTACAGCCGGAGTCATCCGCGCGTCGGGATTGCCAGGCCGCTCGCCGTTGTCCATCACGGGGACCAGCGCCGGGGCAAAGACGGTGGTCTGGGCGGGCGCCTCGGGAGCGGCTTGGGGAGCGGCTTGGGGAGCGGCCTGGGGCGTTGCAGCAGCTGGGGTCGCGGCCACGGCAGTAGGCGTCGCGGCCGCTGCCGCGGCAGTGCCCGCTCCCCGGGGAGCGGCCTCGCTCCCGGCCGATTCCTCGATCACCGCAAGCTCGACGTTGTACGGAACCGTCTGGCCCTCAGCCACGAGAATCTCGGTCAGTGTGCCCGCGAAAGGCGACGGAACCTCGGCGTTCACCTTGTCCGTGATGACCTCGAGCAGCGGCTCGTCTAGCTCGACACGGTCGCCAAGCTGCTTGAGCCACTTCCCGATCGTCCCCTCGGCGACGCTCTCGCCGAGCTGGGGCATCGTCACCTTGGCCACGAACGCTTCCCTCCTACGAGGCTCGGCACGAAATCTGTCCAGCCGTGTGCGGGATCTCGGATTCATGCCTCGGCGCTAGTTTGGCCCATTCTCGACAAACTCGGGAGGAATGAGCGTCAAGCGGCGCGCCGTGCGGGCGGGCAGTTTGAACGAAGGAGGTCGCGCGCTTGTCAGGTGCGGTGGCGTCTGGCGCCGAGCGCGCCAAAACGCTCCAGACCGCGGCTGGTGAGGTCTGCAAGCTCGCCGAAGAGAGCCTCGTCGACGTGGCTGAAGTTGAAGCACGACTTGCCCTGCATTCGCTTTCGCAGCTCGGGAGACGCCGAGTCGAGCAGCTCCGGAAAGGCGTAGACGGGCATCAGGTGGAAGCTCGTATAGGCCTTGCCGTCTCGAACCGCGGCAACGAACATGCCTTTCCTGTCCGTGGGCGTCGACGGCGTGCTCAGTTCGAAGCATCCCGGACGGTCGGCCGACACCTCGAGCCGTCCGTCGTACGGCGTCAGGATTTCTTTGAGCCGGATAAAGACCGCTTCGCGCGGCATCCTTGCCTCCAACCTCTAAGAATTGATCTGCCGGCCCGCCACTGCCATCGCCGCCTCGCCGACCGCCTCGGCCAGCGTGGGATGCGGATGCGTAGCGGCGCCGATCTCCCAGGCCGTCGCCTCCAGGGTCATGCCCAGCGCGGCTTCCGCGATGAGGTCCGTCACGGCGGGCCCGAACAGATGGACCCCCAGCACCTCGTCGGTCTTCGCGTCGGCGATCACCTTGGCGAACCCTTCGGTCTCGCCGACGATCACGGCCTTGGCGTCGGCGCCGAAGTTGAAGACGCCTTTCTTGATTGCGATGCCGCGCTCCTCGCACTGCTGTTCGGTCAGGCCGATCGAGGCCACCTGGGGATGCGTGTACGTGGCTCGTGGCTGGTGGTCGTAGTCGATCGGCTCCGGAGCCTCGCCGGCAATCTCGTGGACCGCCACGATCCCTTCGTGGGCCGCGACATGGGCGAGCATCAACCCGCCGATCAGGTCGCCGATGGCGTACACGTGCGGTTCGGCAGTGCGCATCCAGCCATCGACCTTCACGAACCCGCGCTCCAGTTCGACCTTCGTCGTGTCGAGGCCGATCTCCTCGACGTTTGCGGCGCGGCCGGTCGCCACGAGCAGCTGGTCCACGCGCAACTTCTCGGCCTTGCCGCCCTCGGGCCCGACAGTCAGCGTGACGCCATCATCTGTGACCTTGACCGACGCCGTGTCGAAGCGGGCCTTCGTCATGACCTTGATCCCGCGCCGCGCAAAGCTGCGTTCGAGCGCGGCACTCACTTCCCGATCCTCGAGAGGCACGATGCCCGGCAGGTATTCGAGCAGCGTCACGTCCACTCCCAGGTCGTGGAAGAGCGAGGCGAACTCGGAGCCTACGGCCCCTGCGCCGACGATCGCGATCGACTTCGGCAAGTCGGCCTTGGTGGTGACGTCGTCCGAGGTGATGATTCGCCGACCGTCCGGCACGAGGCCCGGCAGGCTCTTCACGCGGCTGCCGGTCGCGAGGATCACGTTCGCGGCATGGAGGACGCGCTCGCCGCCCGTACCGGGTGTACCGTCCTCGCCGTTGAGTGCGACCCGGATCGTGCCCGCTCCCTCGAGGCGGCCGCGACCGCCTACCCAGGCCACCTTGTTCTTGTCGACCAGGCCGCGGAGGCCCGTCCACATGCGCTTCACGACCTGATCGCGCCGACGCGCCATCTGGTCGTAGTCCAGGCCGGGCTTGCCTTCGAGCACGATCCCGAAGTCCTTGGCCTTCTTGAGCCGGGCGAACATCTCGGCAGATTCGAGAAGCGCCTTGGTCGGAATGCAGCCCACGTGGAGACACGTGCCGCCGATCTTCGCCTGCTCGACGAGCGCGACGCGCAGCCCCAGCTGAGAGCCGCGGAACGCAGCCGTGTATCCGCCGGTACCGCCGCCGAGGACGATCAGGTCGAAATCGTTATCTGGGCTTGCGGCCATGTGTCTCGAGGCCTCGCTCTCTGCGGGTGGTGGGTCGATGCGCCCGCATCGTAAGCGCGGGGCCGAATAGCGGCAACGGGACCGGGTAGGGCCGGCGCTCGGCGCAACGGATAGCGAAAAACGACCCGGGTTCGTGACCCGGGTCGTCCTGCTCCCAAAGTGTGAATTAGTTGCCGCGGACGCTCCTGAAGCAGTCGCTGCAGTAGACGGGCTTGCCGTTGGTGGGGCGGAACGGTACCTCGGTTGAGCGCCCGCATTTGCTGCATGTGGCGGGGAACATCTCCCGCGGTCCCCGCTCGAATCCGCCGCCAAATCCCGCGCTGCGGCCTGCGCCGCCTTCGGGTCGCGATGCCTTCCGTGCGTTGCGGCACGAACTGCAGCGCTTGGGATCGGTGAACCCCCGCTGGGCGTAGAAGTCCTGCTCGCTCGCGGTGAATACGAACTGCTGCTCACAATCGGCGCAAACCAGAATCTTGTCCGTGTACACGAGAGCCTGGAACTCCTCTCAGTAGCCTCCGTCCGTGTCCTCGCGGCTGCGCGTGAGAAGCCCGGTCGTCGAGCTACCTACAAAGCGCTCACGGCCAACCCGCGAGCTTGGGCGGGATTGTACGTCGCACCTGCCCGGATGCATAGGGTCTGACGAGGGGGCGCGTATCGGTGCTCGGGACGCTTCAGCCTCGATCCGCGTCCTGCGGGATGCCGATCGGGGCAACCAGCACGCGCCCGGCTACCGCGGCCCCGCGCCGCGCCCGCAGGCCCGTCTTTGGCCGGTGGAACGTCACGGTCAGGTGGGCGCGGACGACGGGGTCGGAGAGATCGCCGCTGGTCAGATCCACCGCGGTTGGGGCGTCGACCGAGACGATCGGGATGCCGGCGCGGCGGGCCCGTTCGACCAGCTCGACGGCAGCCTTGATCGGCTCCCGCAGCACCCCCTGCACTCCGGTTCCGAGTAGTGCATCGACCACGACCGCGGCTTTCTCGACGCTCTGGCCGAGGATCGCCACGTCCCTGGCCACCGCGGTGTGGATCCGCTCGACGCCCGTTTCCGCTTCCAGCCGGTCCCAGTTGCGCGCGGCATCGCGGCCGGTCGGTCGACTCTCGGTCGCCACGAGCACCACGACGGAGCGGCCGCCGTGGCGGGCAAGATGGCGAGCCGCGACGAAGCCGTCGCCGCCGTTGTTCCCCGGTCCGCACAGGAAGAGCACGGGTCCCTTGTTCCAGCGCTCGGTCTGGATCGCGAGCGCACGGACCGCGGCGGCCACGGCGCAGCCGGCATGCTCCATCAAGCGCGAACCAGGCACGCCGAGAGCCTGCGCGCGACGGTCGGCGCCGATCATGGCCTCGGCCCCGATGGGAGCGGACTCCATCGATCGGGCCCAACGCAGCGCGAGCCCGTCGAGGTCGAGGTCGAAGAGCGTCGGATCGTCCGCCGGTGCGGGTGGACGCTACCCGTCTTCGGTTTGGGCCGGGACGTCCGGTCCTGGCGTGGGCAACTGCTCCTCCTTGCCGGCGTTCAGCCGGTGTTCTGCAAACCGGCAGCCACGCCGTTGATAGTCACCTGGACCAGGTGCTGGAAGCGCTCGCGATCTGGATCGTCCTCCGGCAGCGCGCGCAAGCGGGCGAGAAACCGGACCTGGATGTGCGATAGCGGATCGATGTACGGTCGGCGCAATCGTATCGACCGGCTGGCCGCGGGTTCGGTCTCCATCATCTTCTTGTGGCCGGTCACTTTAGCCAGCATCAGGATCGAGCGTTCGTACTCGGCCTCGATGCGGCCCCAAAGCCGTCCGCTACGGCGATGGTGTGCCAGCTCGGCATACAGCTTGGCGATCTGCAGCTCCGAGCGCGCCAGTATGAGTTCCGCATTGTCGAGGGCGCTGGTGAGGAACGGCCAGTCTCGGTACAGCTCGGCGACTTTGGCCAGCGACCCCTCGCCGTGGGCCTTTTCGTACGCTTCGAGAGCGGAACCCAGGCCGTACCAGGCCGGCAGCCCAATGCGTGCCTGAGCCCAGGAGAAGACCCAGGGAATCGCCCGCAGGGTCTCGATTCCTGATGTCGGGATTTCGACCGCGGCCTGGGGCTGGGCCGGAGCGCGCGTGGGCTCAGGTGCGCCGCGTCGAGCCGGCCGCGAACCGAGGGCCATTGTCGAGAGCTCGGCAATCGGTGTCATGGCCCGGAAGAAGTCGCCGAACCCGATCTCGTCATAGACCAGCGAGCGGTAGGCCTTGCGCGCGAGCCTGGCCAGCTCGTCCATCGTGTCCCAGCCCCGAGTGTCGGCCTCGTCCACGCATTCGTCGTGCTCCGTGGTCGAAGACACGACCACGGCACTCCCGACCAGTTCCAGATGATGCTCAGCCAGGACCACGTTCGAGTAGTTGGCCGCCACCATTTCGCCCTGCTCGGTCATCTTGAAACGGCCGTCGATGGAGCGGGGGGCCTGGGCCAGGATCGCGCGGTTGGTCGGCCCGCCGCCGCGCCCGATCGCACCGCCCCGACCATGGAACAGCGTCAGTTCGATGCCGTAGCGGCGGGCAACCTCGGCCAGGCTGGTTTGAGCCCGATAGAGCATCCAAACCGCGGCCAGGAAGCCCGACTCCTTGTTGGAGTCGGAGTAGCCGAGCATCGCCTCCTGGCGGTTGCCGCGGCTCGCCAGGTGGCGGCGGTATTCCGTGTTCGTCAGCAGGCTCTCGAGGATCTCGCCGCAGTTGGCAAGCGCGTCCGCCGACTCGAACAACGGCACCACGTCGAGTGCGGCCAGGCCGCGAACGATTCCGCCGGTGGCCACGGTCGGCACCACCGCCGTGGAGGCCAGCTCGGCGAGCTCGAGGACGCGCAGCACGTCGTCCGCGGAGCGGGTGAAGCTGACCACGTAACGGTGACAGGCCTCTTCCCCGAACCGGCGCTGGACGGCCGCGATGGCGCGGAACGTGGCCACCACCTCGCCCGGCGATACCCCCGGCACGAGTTCACGGGCAAGGTCGGGCGATCCCCCGCCATGGGCCATCAGGGCGCGCTGAGCTTGCTCATGCACCTCGGAGTGCTGCCGGACCTCGAGAGATGCGAGGTGGAACCCGAACGTCTCGACCTGCCAGCGAAAGTCCTGGATCTCGCCAAAGGCAACTCGCGCGAGGCGATCTGCGACGAGTGACGCCTGCAGTTCGTCGAGCTCGTCGATGAGCTGATCCGCCGACTCGTATCGACCCCCGACGGCACCGGCCGTTTCGGTCAGGTAGGCGCGGGTGCGACGGAGCCGCTCGGCGATCGCCCCGAGTCTGCGTCGGTACGGCTCGTCGGGATAGCGGCGCGCCAGCTCGCGCATGGTTTCCGGCAGCTCCTCCGCGTCTCGCGCCAGCCGCGATTCGAGCGCGGGCTGAACCGCCGCGCGGGGCGCATCCACGGCAATCGCCAGCAGCAGCCGATTCGCGACCGCCTCGTACCCGCGCAGCACGTGATCGGCGTGGGTACGCGGCACCTGGCGGGTCAGCTCGGCGGTCACGTAGGGATTCCCGTCGCGGTCGCCGCCGATCCAGGAGCCCCAGCGCAGGAAAGCCGGCACTCCCGGCGGCCGCGTCCCGCTGAGGCCGGCGTCGCTCGCGAGGTCCAGTTCCGCGGCGCGCTGCGCAGCGCGCTCGGCGGCGCGCTGGGTGCGAGCGGAATCGGCGGTCGGGGCGGCAGCAGGCGG
>CAZRUC010000137.1:0-6569 GCA_964603175.1 uncultured Anaerolineaceae bacterium | reverse complement strand
GGTTTCCTGGCGGTCATCATCTTGATGGGCATCGGCGGCACGCCACTGCTGATTTCGCCGCTCGGATTGCTCGCTCCCCCAGCGGCGCTGCTCATCGGCTTCGCCTTCGCAGGGATGGGCCTGGCAGCCACGACCTTCGTGCGGAAATGGCAGGACTTCGATTTCCTGCAGCTGGCGATCATGCCGATGTTCCTCTTTTCGGGCACGTTCTATCCGATCTCGGCTTACCCACCGGCGCTCCAGATGGTGGTGCAGATCACCCCGCTGTACCGAGGCGTCCACTTGATCCGGGGCCTGACGACCGGCACGCCGGATGCCTCGCTTGCGATCGATGTCGTGTATCTGCTGGGCGCGGGAACCATTGGGCTCATGATCGCCTCGCGACGTTTGTCGAGACTGCTCAGGTCGTAGCGCCCGCGGCCGCAACCTGTCGATCCCGCAAAGGCTCGTCTGTCTCGTATCCTTCTCGACCAGATGACAACCGAACGCGAGCGTAGCTATTACGAGATCCTGGGCGTGGACCGGACGGCCGACGATGCCGCGATCAAGCGCGCATTTCGCAAGCTGGCCCAGCAGTGGCACCCCGACGTCAGCAGCGAACCTGCCGCTGTCGAGCGCTTCAAGGAGATCAACGAGGCCTACCAGGTTCTTTCCGACCCCAAGCGGCGGCAGGTCTACGACATGGTCGGCCGAGCCGGGCTGGGCGACATGGGCGGCGCGGGGGCGCCTTTCGGAGAGGGCTTTGGCGGCTTCGGCGATCTCTTCGACGCTTTCTTCGCGGGCATGGGCGGCGCCGGCGGAGGAGCCCGTCGAGGCCGCCGGCCGGCCGGCTCCGACCTTCGCTACGACCTCCGGATCGGGTTTGCGGACGCCGTCCGGGGCGTCGAGAAGGAGATCGACTTCGATCTCCTCGATCGCTGCGAGACCTGCGGTGGTACCGGGGCAAGCCCCGGAAGCGTGCCCTCGACCTGCTCGCTGTGCGGCGGTCGCGGCGAGGTCAGGACCGTCCGGCAGACGATGCTCGGCCAGATGGTGAATGTGACTCAGTGCTCGCGCTGTGGCGGCGAGGGTCGGGTCATCGATTCGCCCTGCACCGCCTGCCGAGGGGATGGTCGGGTCCAGCGCCACAAGAAGCTGCGGGTCACGATTCCCGCCGGCATCGACGAGGGCCACCAGATCAGGCTATCCAGCGAGGGCGAGGCGGGTCCCCGCGGCGGCCCGCCGGGAAGCTTGTACGTCGCGGTACACGTGACTCCGCACCCCGCTCTCCGCCGAGAGGGGACCGAGCTCTACCACGATCTGGATATCTCGATCACGCAGGCGGCCCTCGGAACGCGAGTCCACGTTCCCACGGTCGAAGGCGAGGAAGAGATAGAGCTGCGATCCGGCATGCAGCCGGGCACCGAGATCAGGCTTCGGGGCAAGGGCGTGCCGCACCTGCGACGGCCCGGCTCCCGCGGCGACCTGCACGTCGTCGTCCACGTCGCCGTGCCGACGAAACTGAGTCGCAAGCAGCGCGAGTTGCTGGAGCAGCTCGCGGCCGAATCGGGCGAACCCGTGCTCCCGGGCCCGGGTGGCATCATCGATCGGATGCGCGATGTCCTCGGCTGAGGAGGGCGCCGAGGCGCCCAGCTCTGGCGCCGAGCCGCCCAGTTCGGGCGCCGAGGCGCTCGATTTCGAGGCGCTCCGATCTGGTGTCTGGGTCGAGCTTTCGGTCGCCGCCGACATCGAGGCCGTGGAGGCGGTCAGCGAGATCCTGACCCGCTTCGCGCCCGGTGGAACGAGCGTAGAACCCGGTTTCGGGCCGAGCAACGAGGGTCTTGGGGCGGTAATCGACCCCACCAAGCCGGCGATGGTACGCGCCTACCTGCCCGGCCTCGATCCGGCCGCCGTCCGAGCGGCAATCGACGATGCCACGACCGCCCTGGGTCACTTGCAGGCCTTTGGATTGCGACCAATCGGCCCGCTCACGACGCGCCTCGTGCGCGAGGAAGACTGGGCGGAGGCGTGGAAGAGCCACTTTCCGGTGCTGCGGATCGGGCGACGTCTGGTGATCCGGCCAACCTGGCGGCGCCATCGAAAGCTGCCCGACGACGTCGTGCTGTCCCTCGACCCGGGCATGGCCTTCGGGACCGGTCTCCACCCCACGACCCGTCTGTGTCTCGCGGCTCTGGAGATGCTGGCGGACGAGGGGTTGGTCGCCGGGCGCAGCGCCCGCATTCTCGACGTGGGTTGCGGGTCGGGGATCCTGGCCATCGCCGCCGGCAAGCTTGGGGCGCGGGACTTGCTCGGCGTGGACACGGACCCGATCGCCGTCGAGTCGACTGCGGCGAATGCCAGGCTCAACGGCCTGACGCGACGGATCCGTGTCCGGAAAGGGAGCGTACCCACCGGCGAGCGCCCGTTCGACCTGGTCCTCGCCAACCTGATCGCATCGCTCCTCGTCCAGCTGGCGGAGCCGCTGTGCAATGAGTTGGTGCCGGGGGGCACGATCCTGGCCTCCGGCATCTTCCGTGACCGCGAGGGGGACGTACGGGCCGCCTTCGAAGCCGCCGGCCTCAGACTCGGTCGCCGCTGGGCCGAGGACGATTGGGTCGCTCTGGAAGCCATGCGTCCCTAGCTCGAGTTCACTGACAGGGGCTGCCGGGTCTCGCGACCTGCGGCCGCCGTGTTCTCGTGCAGTACCGACTGGCAGAGTTGGCGATCTCGTAGCAAGATCGACCCACTCACCAGCGACGTCCTCTCGGGAAGCAGCAGGGAGCGCGCCAATGCCATCTGATTGCCTGTTCTGCCGCATCGTGGCGGGCGAACTGCAGTCGTCCCAGGTGTATGCGGACGATTCGGTCGTGGCCATCCGGGACATCGCGCCTCAGGCGCCGACGCACGTTCTGCTCCTCGCGCGGAAGCATATTCCCTCGGTTCGCGACCTTACCGCGGCCAACCGTTCGATCGTTGGGTCGCTTTTCGTCGCAGCCAGCCAGATCGCGGTGAGCGAGGGGATTGCCGAGGGCGGCTACCGCCTGGTGGTCAACGTCGGTCGCAACGGTGGTCAGACAGTGGACCACCTCCACGTCCACCTGCTCGGCGGCCGCACCATGACGTGGCCTCCCGGCTGAGCCGTCTCGGTGGACAAGAGCGAGGCGAACGGGCTACACTCCGCCCGCCTGTCCGTGGCCGGTGCATCTGTGCTCGTAAGAGTGCAACAGAGGCATCGAGATCGCGGATAGAGCCCCAAGGAGGTGAGTCCCGGATTGGCAGAAGTCCGTGTGGGTGAGAACGAGAGTTTCGAGAGTGCCCTGCGCCGCTTCAACAAGAAGATCCAGCAGAGCGGAATCCTCGCCGAGGCCCGTCGCCGCGAGCACTACGAGAAGCCGAGCGTGAAGCGCAAGCGCAAGGAAGCAAAGCGCAAGAAGGTCGCCCGTCAGCAGCCGGCCTGAGCTGCGACAGACCTGATCTGCGGTTCGCGTTTTTCCGCCCCGAGGTGCCACACCGGTGTCCCTCCGCGAACGCCTGAATACCGAACTGACCGCAGCAATGCGGTCGCAGAGCGCCGTGCGCCGCGATTCGCTGCGCATGGTGCTGGCGGCCGTCCAGCGGGCGGAGAAAGAAGGGCGCCACGAGCTTTCGGACGACGAAATGCTCGCCGTCCTGACTCGCGAGATGAAGGTTCGCAACGAATCACTGGAGGCGTTCCGAGGCGGCGGCCGCGAGGATCTCGCCGCTCATGAAGAAGCCGCCATTGCCGTGATCGGCGAGTTCATGCCCCAGCCTCTCGCTCAGGCCGAGTTGGAGGCGCTGGTGGCGCAGGCTATCGCCGAGACGGGCGCTGCCTCTCCCCGTGAGATGGGCAAAGTCATGAGCTGGCTCGGACCCAGGACACGTGGCCGAGCCGAAGGCAAGGTCGTTGCCGCGCTCGTCTCGCAACATCTGGCGGCTCGCGCCGCCGGATCGTGACGGTGCGGCGATGTTGAGGGCGCTACGCGACAGGGCGAACCCGTTCGGCAGGCGCGACGCCGAGAGGCTGCTGCTCGCAGCTTTCTTCCTCGTCCTCGTTTTTGCGGTGGGCGTCGCGGTCGACCTGGCGCCTTCCGGTCCCGGATACACGACCGGATCGATCGCCCCCTCCGCAATCCGGGCTCCGCGCGCCGCCACGATCCCGAATCCCGTGGAGACCAAGCAGGCCCAGGACGCCGCCGCCAGCCACGTCGTGGCCGTCTACGACTACACGGCGGATCGCGCTTCGGCCAAAGCCGACCTCCAATCGGCCGAGTTCACCCTCGATGTGGCCCAAATCGACGACGCCTTCAGCCTCACGAAGGCGCCGGAGGCCCGCCAGGTCGAACTCCAGACGGCTTTCCCGGCGTTGACTCCGGATGCTCGCACGACGCTCAAGGCGCTCGATCCGTCGCGCTGGCCGACCATCAAACAGGGTGCCCAGGCGCTGCTCGTGGCGGCCGAACGCCAGCAGATCCCCGATACCGATCTGGCCAACCGGCGGACTGCGCTCATCGCCCAGTACATGCCAACCGGGTTTTCGCCGGCGGAGGAGCGCCTCGTCGCCGCCCTCGCCTCGCCGCTGATCGTGGCCAACTCCTCGTTCAGCGCGACGTTGACCGAGCAGGCCAAGACGCAGGCACGCGATGGCGTGAAGCCGGTCCAGGACACGGTCCAGGCGGGCCAGGTGATCGTGGACCAGGGCCACGTCATCGACGCCGCCGCGATGGTCGATATCGCGTTCTTCGGGCTCGATTCCGCCAAAGTGGACTGGGGCCGGCCCGCCGCTTGGATGCTGCTGGGAACGGCGGTCAGCGCAATGCTTCTCGGCTGGCTGTGGCGCTACAGGTCGGAATACTGGAACCGCGGCCAGACGCTCGTGCTGATCGGGCTGATCTTCGCCGTGGGGGTTCTCGCGGTGAAGCTGCCCGCCGGCCGGGCGACGCTGCCCTACTTGATACCCACCGCCGCCGCCGGGATGCTTCTCACCGTCCTTCTCGATGCGGGCGTTGGAATGGTGATGATCGCCTTGCTGGCTATCGTCGCAGGGACTGTCACCGGATCATCGCTCGAGCTGGCGACCTATGTCTTCCTGGGCGGCTTCGCCGGGTTGCTGGCGGTTCGCAAAGGGGAACGGCTCCACTTCTTCGTCCAGGCGGGCATAGCCATTGCGGCGACGGACCTGGTGGTCGTGGCGGTGTTCACACTGCTCGGCCAGCACGACGTGACCGGCATGCTGCAGCTTTGGGCTGCGGCCGTCGGGGCTGCGTCGGTCGCGACCGTGGTCACGATCGGCAGCTTCGCCCTGCTGGGGAACTTCTTCGGAATCCTGACCGGCTCGCAGCTGATGGAGCTCGCGAACCCGTCGCAGCCGCTCCTCCGTCGCCTCCTGACCGAGACGCCGGGTACGTACCACCACTCGCTGATGGTCGGCAATCTCGCCGAGCCGGCAGCGGCGGCGATCGGGGCCGACCCGCTGCTCACCCGCGTGGCCGCGTACTACCACGACATCGGCAAGCTGGCCAATCCGCTCGTGTTCATCGAGAACCAGACGAACGGTGAGAACATCCACGATGAGCTGAGCCCCGAGGATTCGGCCGCCATCCTGCGTGAGCACATCGCTGCCGGAATCGATCTCGCCTATAAAGCTAAGCTGCCCAAGCCGCTCATCGCGTTCATTCCGCAGCACCACGGGACGGCGACGCTCAGCTATTTCTACGCGAAGGCCCGCCAGGCGGCGGCGGAGCCTTTCGGCGGGCTCGATACCGCCGCCGGAGCCGCAGCCGCGAACGCCGTCGATCAGCGCAAATTCCGACATTCCGGCCCGAAGCCTCAGACGCGCGAGGCAGCGGTGCTGATGCTGGCCGATGGCGTGGAGGCGTCGGTTCGATCCCTCTCGAGCCGCGACGAAGCTAGTATCAGGGCGATGGTGAGCCAGATAATCCAGGAGCGCCTGGCCGACGGGCAGCTAAACGACTGCGACATTACGATTCGTGACGTTGAACTGATTCGCGAGGCGTTCGTCGGTCAGCTCATCGGCATGTACCACCAGCGAATCGCCTACCCACAGAACAAGATCGTCGAACTCGAGACTCGCCGTGAGCGCGGTTTGGGATAGCCGGGAGGGGCAGTGAGCATGGGGCATCGACTTTGACAGGGCTCGAGGACGAGATGGAGTTCGGAGCCGAGGACGTTCTCGGCGTGCCCGTCGAGTCGGGCGGATCCGAAGAAGGCGCCACCTCGTCGATCTATCTCCCGCCGTTCCGGATCGACGTCACCCTCCGGCCGGGTGTCTCGCATGTCGTCTCTCGCCATCGCCTGGGCGCCGCCGTCAGGGTCGCCCTCGAAATCGCGGGCGCGCCCAGTCCGGCTTCGATCGGCATCGTGCTCTCGGGTGACCATGAGCTCGGCGAGCTCAACTCCCTCCATATGGGTCATTCGGGGCCGACCGACGTCCTGTCGTTCCCATTCTTTCCGCCCGAGGCCTACCCGCAGCACAGCCGCGGCGTGCCGATGCCCCGCGACCCGTGGGTCGCCGCGGCACTGAAGCAAGCCTTCGCCCTGCCTCCCGGTCT
>CAZRUC010000136.1:2338-6626 GCA_964603175.1 uncultured Anaerolineaceae bacterium | reverse complement strand
TCTCTGGGTCGCAGGTACATGCCGGCAGGCCAGATCGCTCCTCGCCGAGCCCCGACGCTCACGCGCATCGAGAACCCCACCGCGCCGCGCTACCCGTCGCTCCCGGCAGCGCGCACCGGCTTCGGGCTGCCGAGCCTGCGTCGCAACGTCTGCCCCCATTTCTACGTCAGCGGCTGCCGCGGAGCCATCCCCATTCAGGCGCCGCACCTCCTCAAGGCCCTGATCCGGCAAGATCAGAACGTGTCCCGATGCCAGGTTCGCGGCGGAGTTCACCTCGAACAGGGCTACGTCAACGACGTTTGCCTGACGCCACGGTTCAACCAGTGCGTCTTCTACGAAGACGAGCTGACCAAGGATTGACCCCGGCTCTCGACTATGCGGCAGCCCTCGCCGCGCTCGAGTCTCGCGGCCGTTTCGGCATCAACCTCGGCCTGTCCCGGACGCGAGCGCTGCTGGCCGGCCTGGGCCACCCGGAACGAGAGTTCCGCGGAGCGCTGATTGCGGGCACCAACGGCAAGGGCAGCGTCCTGGCCCTCGTGGCTTCTGCGTTGCGCGCGGCCGGCTACCGTGTCGGCGAGACTCCCAAGCCCCATCTGGTGACCTATCGCGAGCGCCTGCAGATCGGCGGCGAGCCCGCGGATCGCGAAACCTTTGCTGCGCTCGCCGGCTCGGTCCTTGCGCTCGCCGACGGGGTCGCCCGACGCCACGGTGATCCGACCGAGTTCGAGTTGCTCACGGCGATGACGTTCCGCTGGTTCGCCGATTCGGGCGTGGATCTGGCGGTGGTCGAGGTCGGCCTCGGCGGCCGGCTCGACGCCACTCACGCGTGGGACGGCGGCGTCGCGGTGCTGACGAACGTGGCGCTGGATCACATGGACCGGCTCGGGGGCACGGTTGAGGCAATCGCCCGGGAGAAGGCCGCGATCGTGATGCGCGGCGATCTGGCGGTGACCGGCGCCTCCGGCGGGGCGCTCGATGTGATCGAGCGCCGCAGTCGGCGAGTGGCGGCTCCACTCACCGTAGCGCCGCCCGCGCCGCTTCTCGGCCTGGACCGCGACGGGATCTACGTCGAGCTCAGGCGGCTGGGACGGACACGTGTCGGTCTTCGGGGACGGCACCAGGCGGCCAATGCCGCGGTCGCCGACGCGACCCTGGACGCACTCGAGTTGGCGGGGATCGCCACAGTCGGGGAGCAGGCGCGCCGCGAGGGCTACGCGGCGGTTCGCTGGCCGGGGCGTCTGGAACTCATCGAGATCGCCGGCCGGGAGGTGCTCCTCGACGGCGCTCACAACCCGGCCGGCGCAGCCACTCTCGCCACCGCGATCGACGACCTGGCTCCATTGCTGCGCCCCGGCCGCGCCACGCTGGTCCTAGCGATCATGGCCGACAAAGATGTGGACGGTGTGATTCGGGCACTCTCCGGTCCGACCGCCCTGGAGGGCGCGCGCGTCATCTGCACCGCTCCCGCCGGGGGACGTGCGCTTCCCGCGGACCAGCTCGCGGCGCGCTGGCGGGCGGCTACCGGACGACCCGCCGAGACCACGCCCGATCCTCGCGCGGCGTTGGACGCGGCTCTCTCCACGGGGAGCGGCCCCGTCTTCGTTGCGGGTTCGCTGTACCTTGTGGGAGCTGCCCGAGCTCAGCTGGTCGACGATCCGCAGCTGAGGCCCGACCCGCCCACGTCCGCACCGGAGACCGGTACGCAATGACCTCCCACGCCGCATCCGGCGCCGCAACGCCCGCACCGACGCTCATCGGCGACCGTTTGTTCGAGTGGGGCAGCCGCACCTTCGTCATGGGCATCGTCAACGTCACGCCCGACTCATTTTCCGGTGACGGGCTGATGGGCGGCAGCGCCGATCCCGCTGCTATCGCGTTGGCTGCGGCTGCCCAGGCGCGCCGGATGGTGGCGGAAGGCGCCGACATCGTCGACGTGGGCGGCGAGTCCACGAGGCCCGGCCACGCGGCCGTAAGCGAGGACGAAGAAGCCGCTCGGGTCGTGCCGGCGATCGTGGCCATCCGCGCAGCCCTGCCGGACACGCCGATAAGCGTCGACACGTCCAAGCCTGCGGTCGCGGCGGCCGCTCTCGACGCCGGCGCGTCGCTCCTCAACGACGTCTGGGGCGTCTTGCCGGACGAGGCAATGGCCCGTCTCGCGGCCGAGCGTCGCGTGCCGATCGTCCTCATGCACAACCGAGCCGAAGCGCGCTACGTGGATCTCATCGCCGAGCTGCTGGCCGACCTGGGAGCGGCAGTCCAGAGGGCCGTTCGGGCGGGAGTCCCGGTCGAGAACGTGATCCTCGACCCGGGCTTCGGTTTCGGCAAGACGCCGCAGCACAACCTCGTTTTGCTGCGCGAGCTGGCGAGGATGCGTGAGCTCGGGCGCCCGATCCTTCTGGGCACGTCGCGCAAGTCCACTATCGGCCTTGTGCTCGGCGGCCTGCCGCCCGAGGAGCGTCTCGAAGGCACGCTCGCGACGACCGCCCTTGGCATCGCGGCCGGCGTGGACGTGGTGCGTGTACACGATGTCCTGGCCAACGTGCGAGCCGCGCGCGTCTGCGACGCGGTGCTCAGGGCCGCTCCGGAGAGCGCGTCGTGACCGACCGAATCATCCTCTCGGGGATGGTCTTCAGCGGGCGCCACGGGGTTCTGCCCGCCGAGCGGCGCGACCCGCAGCCGTTCGAAGTGGACGTCGAGCTCCATACGAGCCTGCGTCAGGCGGGCGTCGGCGACGACATCACCAGGACGGTCGATTACCGCGACGTGTTCGAGCTTTGCCGCGCCACCGTCGAGGGCCCGAGTTTCCAACTCCTGGAGGCCCTGGCCGAAGCGATCGGAAGCGGGCTGCTGGCCCGTTTCGAGGTCGAGGAGGTGGTCGTGCGCGTCCGCAAGCCCGAGGTCGCACTGCCCGGCAAGCTGGCCTATGCCGGCGTGGAGATCCGCCGGCGCCCCTGAGTCAGCTCGATGAGTCGGGTCGAGTGCCGAGCGTGAGGCGGACGGTCAGCGTCTTGCCGGCGCGATATAGGTCCACGCTGATGGTTCGGCCGGGGGCGTACTGGACCAGTATGTCCTCCAGCGGGTGGGCCGAATCGAGCGCCTGGCCTTCGATGGCGGTGATGATGTCGTCGCTCTTGATGCCGGCCTTGTCGGCCGGGCTTCCGGCCACGACCGCGTTCACCGAGTTGCCTGCTGTGTCCTCGTTGTGCACCCAGGCCCCGTGGTCGAGCGGTAGGTTGTTCTGCGTCTTGAGCCCGAGGTCGATGGCCATATAGGCGATCCCGATGTACGGCCTCGACAGCTTCTCTCCGGCGAGCGCCTGCTGGAGGATCGGTTTTGCGACGTTGATCGGGATGGCGAAGCCGATGCCCTGAGCAGTCTGAGCGATGGCGGTGCTGATGCCGATTACGCGGCCGGACGAGTCGATGAGCGGACCGCCGCTGTTGCCGGGGTTGATCGCGGCGTCGGTCTGGATCAGGCCGTGGAGGTTGGTGGCGCTGCTCGACGAGCTACCGTCGCCGCCCACGGTAATGTCGCGGCCCAAGCCGGACACGATCCCGGACGTTACGCTGTTGGGGTAGTCGAGTCCCAGCGGGCTGCCGATCGCGACGGCGAGCTGTCCTACCTGGAGCCCCGAAGAGTCGCCGAGTGGGGCCGCGGTCAGGCCTGTGGCGCCCGTGATCCTGACGATGGCGAGGTCGGTGAGTGTGTCCAGCCCGTAGACGGTGCCGTCGAACTCGCGCTTGTCCTTGAGCCTTACTTTGATCGTTGTGGCGCCCGAAACGACGTGCTTGTTGGTCAGAATCCAACCCCGCGTGTCATAGACGATCCCCGAGCCGACGGCTTCCGGAGTGCTGCCCACTTCGTCGACGATCATGACCACGCTCGGCCCGACCTTTTGCGCGGCAGCCACTATGGCCGACGACTCCGATTCGACGGTTACGTTGGAAAGGCTGCCGCCCGACGGGCTCGCGGCCGCGGTGTCGAAGGCGCCGGAAGACTTGAGGGCCATATAGGTTCCGCCGCCGCCTACGACGGCCCCGACGATCGACACCAGGAGCAGGACGACTATCAGCGGTCGCCCGGGCCAGCGCGACGCGACGGCGGGCCTGACCGGCTCGGTCGGGACAGGCTCGAACCAGCGCTCGGGCGTGGATTGATCGTTTTCGGAGCCGGGCGCCCAGCTCGGGCGAGGCTGCGGAACGGGCGCGTAACTCCCCGGCTGGTCCGAGTCGGGAGACGCCCAGCGCTCGTCAGGCGGATCCGTCATGTGGCTTTGAGCCCCGGTGCA
>CAZRUC010000136.1:0-2238 GCA_964603175.1 uncultured Anaerolineaceae bacterium | reverse complement strand
GCGCGGATCCGTGGGAAGCGTGACGGTGAACGTGGAACCGACCCGCACGCGGCTCTCGACCATGACACGGCCACCGTGCATCTCGACCACGGAACGAACGATGGCCAGACCCAGGCCGCTGCCGCTGCTTCGGGCCTCGCTGGCGCGGGCGCCGCGGTAGAAACGCTCGAAGATATGTGGCAGCTCTGTCGGGTCGATGCCGACGCCCGTGTCGATCACCTGGAGCCGGGCACCATGCCGGTACTCCCCGAGCGTCACGGTGACGGATCCGCCGCGGGGCGTGAACTTGAGGGCGTTGCCCACGAGGTTGCTCACGACCTGGCCGAGTCGCTGGGGGTCGTGGCGAACCACGAGCGGCGTCGCGGGGAACTCGGTGGTGAGGCGCACGCCACGACGTTCCGCCGCCGCCTCGGCTTGCTCGACCGCGGATTGCACAGTCGCGCGCAGGTCGTCGGGGCGCAGATCGAGCCGCACGAGCCCGGAGTCCAGCTTCGACAATTCGAGCAGGTTTTGCGCGAGCCAGTCGAGCCGCTCGATCTGCTGAGCGCTCGATTCGAGGAATTCAGCCCGGGCCGCGACGTCGTTGCCGGCCTTCTCCTGGAGCAACTCATTGAAAGTCCGGAGAGCGGCGAGCGGAGTCCGGAGCTCATGCGAGACGTCTGCCAGGAACTCGCGGCCGGTGTCGCGATCGCGGCGGATGACGTCCATCGTCTCCTCGAGCTGGGCCGCCATCGTGTTGAACTGGCGCGAGAGCTCGGTGATCTCGGCCGCCCCCGTTCGGGCGCGGTCCGCCGGCACGCGCCGGGCAAGGTCGCCTTCGGCAAGCGCTCGAGCCGCATCGGTCAGACGGCGCAGCGGAGTGGTGAAGCGGCGAGCGAGCACCGATGCCACGACGATCGCCAGCAGCATGGCGCCCAGCGATGTCAGTGCGAGGAACCCGACGACGGCCGCGATGGTGCTCTGGCGCGTGGTATAGGGCGCTGAGAGACTGACTTCGAGATACCACGTGGGCTTGACCCCCGACGGATCCTCGACCTTGAAGACTTCGAGGTAGCTGATCTGGTCGCGAGCCTGACCTCGACCCGGTGCGACCGTGAGCGGGGCGCTGAAAGTGGAAACCCCGTTCGCAGGCTCGAACGTCGTTTCACCCGCAGTTTCGTACCCGAGTCCGAACCTGAGCCTCAGGTCCGCGAGTGCGACCTGATTGGCGTAGTTGCCCAGTTCCGTCGAGGAGAAGACGGCCAGAGCCTTCGGGTTGAGCACGTTGTCGGCCGACACGACGGTCGTATTGGCCGAGTTGTCTTCGGTGGCCGCCTCGGCCCGGATCTGGACCACAGCGGCCACAGCCCTGGCCCTCGCTTCCAGGTTGGTCTGCTCCTGCTGGCGCAGGTCCGTGTCCAGAACGAAGACCGTCAGGACGGTAACGATCCCGACCGCGACCGCGAAGACCGCCACGAAGGCGAGCGAAAGGCGACCCTGAAACGTCCTGGGCAGCGCCTTGGAAACCGGACGGGAGATCGTCCGTCTGAAACCTTGTGGCGCGGTCATCTCAGCGCTCCGCGAACGCGTACCCCGCGCCCCTCACCGTCAACACGAATCTCGGGCTCGAAGGGTCGTCCTCGAGCTTCTCGCGCAGGTGGCTGATATGGACGTTGATCGTCTTCTCGTCCTGGCCCAGGGCTTCGTAGTCGCGGATCAGCTCGAGCAGCTCCCGCCTCGTGTAGACACGCCCAGGCCGGCTGGCCAGATGCCGGAGGATCTCGAATTCGGTCGCGGTCAAAGCGATGCGCCGCTCCCCACGCTGGACCCGGCGCCGCTCCAGATCGATGACCAGGTCGTCGTGCCGGAGCATCCGCCCGCCGCTGGCATCGGAGAGGTCGCCGTACGCTCGGCGGAGCAAGGCCTTGATGCGGCTCATCAACTCTCGTAGGCCGAACGGCTTGGTCACGTAGTCGTCGGCGCCCAGCTCCAGGCCGATGACCTTGTCCACTTCGTCGTCTCGGGCGGTGAGGATGAGCACGGGTGCCTTGGAGCCGGTCATGCGCAACCGCCGCAGCACCTCGAAGCCGTCGATCCCCGGAAGCCGCACGTCGAGGACCACCAGATCCGGGGCTTCGCGGGTCGCGGCCTCGAGGCCCTCTTCCCCCGATCGTGCCACGGCGACCTGGTAGCCCTCTTGCTGCAGCGCGTACTGGATGCCGCGCGCGACGGCGTATTCGTCCTCGACAATCAGGATGG
>CAZRUC010000135.1:5002-6636 GCA_964603175.1 uncultured Anaerolineaceae bacterium | reverse complement strand
GCCGGATCGCCGATGCCACCGCCGGCGGACCTGGTGGCGCTGTTCCGCGAAGGCGTGACGGCCGAGCTGCGGGGCATCGCCGAAGTGTGCCGTAACGCGGAGTTGGTGAGCGCGTCGTGCTGCGACGTCTGCCGGGCGGACGATCGTCGGATCCTCCGGATCTCGGTCGAACTGCGTGAGTCGAGGCTTCCGCACGAAGGATGTCCCAGGGGCCTCTGCCGGTGCGCGTGGGCCCTCGCCGCGCGCGACCGGACGGCGATACGTGAGTACATCCGGCGAGGCCCGCGAACCGAGCTGCGAGCCACCCTGCACGAAGCGGAACCCAGGGTCTAGCTAGACCTCGATCAGGGAGCCCGGGCGTGCAACCTCGATCGGGCCGTTGAATTGCTCGGCCGCGCGCTCGATCGCGGCTTCTTCGCTCATATTCGCCGCCAGGTGGGTTAGGACCAGGCGGCGGACGCCGGCCTGCTGGGCAGTCGTTCCCGCGTCCTCGGGCGAGCAGTGGACAGACGGAATCTCGATTGCGTCCGTGCCCACTTCGGAGACGAGTACTCGCGCTCCCTTGGCCAAAGCGACCAGGTTGTCGCAAGGGCCGCTGTCGCCGGTATAGGCGAGACGCGAATCGCCGAGGCTGGCGGTCAGCCCAAACGAGGGCACACCGTGTTCCACCGCTCTGGCCTGGATCTTGAGTTGCCCGATCTCGGCGATGCCCCGGTCCTTGAGCTCGACCACCTGGAACAAGTCAGCCATGTGGTGCTCGGCTGCGCTCTTGACGAAGTCCTCGACCCGTTTAGCCCAGCCCACCGGCCCGAGGATGGGGATCTTGCGCATCGGCTTTTGGGCCTGCGCCCAGGCGTAGTAGAGCAGGGGCATATCGCTGAAGTGGTCGGCGTGAAGGTGGCTGATCCAGACCGCGTGCAGGTCCTCGAGGTGGATGTAGTTCTGGAGCGCGGCCAGCGCCCCGCCGCCGATGTCGACCAAGACGTTGGCCCCATCGCCCTGCAGCAGGTAGCCGGAGCACGGCTCGTCGGGGCGCGGGTAAGGTGCGCTCCCGAGAGTGATCCATCGGATCGGACCTTCCGGCTTCCTGTGCCTGACCGGCATGCTATTTCCTCCCTGCGCCAACCCACGAAAGGTATCAGCGACCGGCCGATCGCGGATACCGCGCGCGTAAGGCATCGGGCAGCCGATCGGGCTACTCAATTCGCATGATGGCGAGATATTCGTGCCGTGTGATACTATTCGCGTATGAGCGAAGTATCTCCCAATCAGCTCGAGATCGAAGCCGTAATCGAAGCCCTTAGCGCAGTCTGGGACAAGGGCGCACACGACGTACCGGACTGGGTCGCGCAAGAGCTTACGTTCGGCCAGATGCGCCTGCTCTTCCTGCTGAGCAAGCACGGCGCCTCGCCGGTCAACCGCGTCGCGGAATGGCTCAACGTCGGCATGCCGGCCGCGAGCGGGATCGTGGATCGGGTAGAGAAGCACGGTTTGGTTACCCGCCAGCACCGCCTCGACGATCGTCGCGTCGTCGAGTGCAACCTCACCGACGCCGGGCGCCGGCTGATCGAAGAGATCGCCGGCATGCGTCGAGTGGTGCTCCGTCAGACGCTCCAGGTGCTGACGGATGAGGA
>CAZRUC010000135.1:0-4902 GCA_964603175.1 uncultured Anaerolineaceae bacterium | reverse complement strand
GTGACCGACACCACAGTTCTCGTGGCCCAGGAGCCCGAGGAAGACGAGGTTCTCGTCCACATCAATCGGCGCGCTCAGTTCATGACGCTCGGCGCTGTGATGCTGGGCATGCTCCTCGGTTCGCTCGACCAGACGATCGTCGGCACGGCGATGCCCAAGATCGTCAACGATCTCAACGGCTTCCAGCACTACAGCTGGGTCGTGACCGGCTACCTCGTCGCCTCCACCGCGATGATGCCGATCTTCGGCAAGATCTCCGACATCTTCGGCCGCAAGTGGCTCTACATGCTCGGCATCGCCACGTTCCTGGCCGGTTCGATGCTCTCCGGCGTCAGCCAGACCATGGACCAGCTCATCATGTTCCGAGCGGTCCAGGGCCTTGGCGCGGGCATGATGACCCCGATCGCGATGGCGATCATCGGCGACATCTTCCCGCCGGCCGAGCGAGGCAAGTACCAGGGCCTGATCGGCGCGGTCTTCGGCCTGGCGATGATCGTGGGACCGCAGCTCGGCGGCTTCATCACCGACAACATCGGCTGGCGCTGGGTCTTCTACGTGAACGTGCCGGTCGCGATCCTCGCGTTCGCCGTCGTGTTCATGGTGTTCCCGAGCCACACCGCGCTCCACAAGCGCCACAGCATCGACTGGCTGGGTTCGGCGGCCCTGATCGGATCGGTCGTGCCGCTCCTCATGGCCCTGTCACTTGGCAGCACCAACCCCGACAACGCCAACAGCTACGGCTGGACTAGCCCGCAGATCCTGGGTCTGTTCGCGCTGGCGATCGTTCTCGGCGCGGTGTTCCTGCGCATCCAGTCGCGCGCGGCCGAGCCCACAATCCCACTCGGCCTCTTCCGAAACCGCATCTTCAACGTTTCGATGATCATCGTCTTTCTGACGTCGATGGGGATGTTCGGGGCGGTCCTGTATATCCCGCTTTTCGTCCAGGACGTGCTCATGCAGTCGGCCACGAACAGCGGCCTCGTCCTGACGCCGATGATGGCCGGGGTCATCCTGGTCAGCATCGTCAGCGGCTACTTGATGAGCCGCACCGGGCACTACAAGGTCCTGGCCATCGTCGGCACGGCCGGCGTCCTGGCCGGCCTGTACCTGCTCAGCACCATGACCGTGAACACCGACAACGGCACCCTGGTTCGAAATATGGTGATCCTCGGGCTCGGTCTGGGCAGTTCCATGTCGCTCTTCACGATCGTCGTCCAGAACGCGTTCCCGGTGGACAAGCTGGGCGTGGTGACGGCGAGTCTGGCCTTCTTCCGATCGATCGGCGGCGCCGTCGGCGTGGCAGTTCTCGGCTCGGCCATGAACAACCGCTTCGCCTCGGAATTCTCGGCCGGGCTCCAGACGGTGCCCGCAGACCTGCGCCAGTCGCTGGCGAGCGCCAACCCGACGCAGCTGATGAACGCAGGCGACTCCGATCTCCGAGCCCTGATGGGCGCCCAGACGGCCCATGTAGTCGAAGGGATTCGCGCTTCTGCAATCGCTCTGGGCGTGGCCGAGATATTCCTCATCGGCGCGGCGCTCGTGGCCGTCGCTTTCGTCGCTTCCTTCTTCCTCAAGGAGATCCCGCTGCGCAAGACACGCCACGACGATCCACCTCGGGCCCCGGCCGCGGAGTCCATCCAACCTGCTCTTCCGCAGGCGTCGGCGTGATCGGCGCACCGCCCTCCCACATCAACGAAGGAGTCGTCCGTTGATCCGACTTACCCAGCTGGCCGTGAGCAAACGGAGCGTGACCGTATTGATCACGCTGGCGCTGCTCCTCGGCGGCATGTTCTCCTGGGCTTCGCTCAAGCAGGAGCTGCTGCCCGATATCCAGTTCCCCTACATCGTGGTCATCACCCCGATGCCGGGGGCCAGCGCCCAGGACGTGTCCACGCAGATCAC
The DNA here is from genome assembly GCA_964603175.1 of uncultured Anaerolineaceae bacterium. Lineage (GTDB taxonomy): Bacteria > Chloroflexota > Limnocylindria > Limnocylindrales > CSP1-4 > Fen-1039. The sequence goes on along the minus strand of CAZRUC010000135.1, from coordinate 3,000 downwards.
GGAGCCGCTCGAACGGGCCATCGGGTCCGTCCCGCGCCTCGAGCATGTCAACTCAAGCTCGGTCAACAGCATCTCCATCGTCGTTGCCGCGTTCAGCTTCGGGACCGACGTCAAGGCGACTGAGGCGGCCGTTCAGGCCGACGTGTCCGCGTTGGCGATGCCTTCCGGCGTGACGCCGAAGGTTCAATCGTTCGATATCAACGGCATGGCACCCCTGACCGTCGCGATCCAGGGCAGCGGTTCCACCACCCAGGCTCAACTCAACGAACTGGCACAGACGACCATCTCGCCGGCGCTCGCCGGTCTGGACGGCGTCGCCAAAGTCGACGTGACCGGAGCCATCGACCAGCGCCTGCTGATCAGCCTCGACCCGGCCAAGGTGGCCGCGGCCGGCGTCACGATCGATCAGATCCAGAGCGTGCTCAAGTACAACAACATGATCCTGCCGGCCGGTTCGATGCCGCAGGGTGACATCTCGATCCCGGTCTCCGCGGAGCACCAGTTCACGACCAAGGAGGAGATCTCCGGGCTCGTCGTGACAGTCAAGATGCCGGCAGCGGGCACCGCCGCCGCGCCGACTCCGGTGACTCTCGCCGACCTCGGCTCGGTCGATCTCGTCGACGTCCAGCCGACGGGGTACGCCCAGCTCGACGGCAAGCCGTCGCTCGTTCTGGCGGTTTCCAAGACCAGCGACTCCAACACTGTCGACGTCGTGCAGCGGGTTCAGGCCCGCCTGGCGGACTTGTCGAAGAACGGTTCGTTCACCGTCACGACCGTTCAGGACCTCTCGACTTTCATCATCGAGTCGCGCGACAGCCTCGTCCGTGAGGGCGGGCTCGGCGCCCTGTTCGCCATCCTCACGATTTTCTTCTTCTTGATGAGCCTGCGCTCGACCCTGGTCGCGGCGGTGAGTATCCCCGTTTCGATCATGACCGCCCTCACGCTGATGCTCGTGGCCGGGGTCACGATCAACATCATGACCCTCGGCGGATTGGCGATAGCCGTCGGGCGCGTGGTCGACGACGCCATCGTGGTTCTGGAGAACATCTACCGGCATCGCAGTCGGGGCGACCCAATGCGAGAGGCAGTCATCTCCGGCACGCGTGAAGTCGCGAGCGCGATCACCAGCTCCACCCTCACGACCGTTGCGGTCTTCCTGCCGCTCGGGTTCGTGGGAGGCATCGTCAGCCAGTTTTTCCTTCCCTTCGCGCTCACCGTCACCTTCGCCCTGCTGGCCTCGCTGCTGTGCGCCCTGACCGTCGTTCCTGTCATGGCCAGCCTCTTTATCGACCGCATCAAGCTCGATCCCGGTGAGGGACCGCAGCATCGAGACAGCCTCGTGCAGCGTATCTACACGCCGGTTCTGAAGGCCGCCCTCAGCAGCCGGAGGAGCCGCTGGGGCGTGATCGGCATCGCCGGAGCTTTGGTCCTCGGCGCCGCCATGCTCGTGCCCCACATCCCAACCCAGTTCCTCAACGCCGGCTCCGAGAAGTTCCTGTCAGTTTCAGTTGCGCCTCCGTCCGGTACACCCTCGAGCAGGGTTCTCGAAACGGCCAAGCAGGTCGAAGCCGTCCTTCAAAAGCACGGCGAAGTGAATCTCATCCAGACGACGGTGCCGGGCGAAGGAGACACCGGAACCTCCAGCCTCGCCGCTGCCTTCACGGGACAGGCGCCGAACAGTGCCGTGATCCTGGCCCGCCTCGACAACAGCGTCGATCTAGACGCCGAGCAGAAAACGCTCAGCGACGCTCTGGCCTCGGTTCAGACGGCCGGCTGGACGATCGAAGTCGGTCAGCAGAGCATGACCGGCAGCTCCGGCATGAGCGTCGTCGTCAGCGGCGCCAAAGCGGAGGACGTTTCGAACGCGACCAACGCGGTCATCGGCGCCCTCAAGCCACTCAACGACCTGCTCAACGTCAAGAGCGACCTCGCAACCAAGTCCGCTGAGATCCAGGTCAACGTCGACCCGAACAAGGCGATCATGGCCGGGACCACAACGGCTCAGGTGATGGCCGAGATCCACAGCGCCCTCGTTGGGACCAACGCCGGGGCCGTCAACCTGCTGACCGGACCGTCGGATGTCTTCATCCAGCTCAAGGTCGACGGTCTCAACTCCGTCGCGGGGCTGCAGGCCCTGCCCGTCGGTTTGACCCACGTGCCGCTGGGCTCGATCGCCGCAGTCACTCAGGTTCAGACCCAGGCTCGCGTCACCCGGGTCGATCAATCCCCGGCCGCCACGATCACCGCCGACACAACCAGCAAGGACACGGGTGGCGTGTCCAAGGAGGTCCAGAAGGTTATCGACCAGCTCACGGCAGACGGCCAACTTCCGGGTGTGACCGTCACACTGTCGGGCGTGACCGAACAGATGAACTCGGCCTTCGGCGGCCTGTTCCTTTCGATGGCGGTCGCGATCCTGCTCGTCTACCTGGTCATGGTCCTGGTGTTCAACTCGCTCGTCGACCCGCTGGTCATCATGTTCAGCCTGCCGCTGGCCACGATCGGCGCCTTCCCGGCGCTCTTCATAACTCAGCGAGCGATTGGGATCAGCGCCCTCATCGGCTTCCTGATGTTGATCGGCATCGTCGTCACCAACGCCATCGTGCTGCTCGACCTCGTGGAGCAACACCGGCGGCGCGGGCTCCCGCTGTACGAGGCTCTGATGCAGGGTGGGCGGACTCGAGTCCGGCCGATCCTGATGACAGCGATCGCGACGATCCTGGCGCTCATGCCTTTGGGCCTGGGCCTATCTCAGGGCGAGATCATCGCCTCAGAGCTCGCCACGGTCGTAATCGGTGGCCTCTTCACCTCCACGTTCCTCACGCTGATCGTCGTGCCGGTGGTCTACTCGCTGGTGGACGATCTCAAGGAGACGGTCCGTCGCCGGGCGGGCGTCGTGGATGAGTCGGTGGTTCCCGGCGACGCCGCGATCGCCTAGCGGCACCGCCAAACGCGTGGCAATCGAGAGGCCGGGCCGACGCCCGGCCTCTCTCTATGTCG
>CAZRUC010000134.1:4219-6644 GCA_964603175.1 uncultured Anaerolineaceae bacterium | reverse complement strand
GGTGAACATGGTGCAGCCCGCATCTATCCCGGCGTCGATGTCCGCGACCGACTTTAGGTGGTCGGCGTCGGCCCCGAACCCGTCACGCCAGCCGGCGGCGAGCGCGCCGAACGTGGCCGCGTCGAGCACGTCCCGGAACGATCGGCCGGTCCGCGAGAGCTCTCGCGCGGACTGCTGGGCCAGCACCGGAACGATGCCTGGATTGTCGCGGAAGGCGGCGACGTGGCCCGGTGTGGCGATTCCCAGCCGGTCGCCTACGCCGGCCGAGGTCGCCTCGCCGACGAGCCGCGGCCGGAGCCAGGGCACAAGCCCGCGCAGCGCGGTCGCGGTCTCATGACTCGGGTCCCCCGTGATCAGCGTCCCGCCGCTCAACTCCGTCGAATCGCCGGTCATCCCCTTCGGCGCCGGAACTCCCGGCGGAGTCCAAGCGAGGACATGCCAGCCGCGCTCCCCCGCCGTGATCCCTACCGCGCCGCCATCGATGGCGGTGATGGACTCCTCGAGAGCGCCCGCTTGCCGAAGCTCTGCGGCCGCCTCGCTGGGCTCCGTTGAGCCTGTCATCACTTCTGGACCCAGGCGTGGGCCGGGTCGAAGTGAGGGATCATCTTTCTGCCTTCGCCGGCCATGACCCACAGGTAGTAAAGGGAGTATCCCGGCGCCGCCACGACCGGGTGGTAGCCGTTGCGGATGACGGCGGCGTCGCCGTCGCGAACGGTGAACGCTTCGGTGCCCGCATCGTCGTACCGGATCTGGACTCCAAAGCCTTCGGCGGGATCGACCTTGAACAGGTAGACCTCTTCGAGACGGACCTCCTCGCCCGGGGTTTCGCGATCGTGCCTGTGAGGCGGATACGAAGACCAGTTGCCGGGTGGGTTGATGGTCTCGCCCAGAAGGAGCCGGCCCGCGGCGTGCTCAGGGCCGAGGATCGTCCGGACACCGCGGCTCCAATTCCCCTTGCCGACCTCGCCGATCCGCTGGTCTCCGGGCCCGATGATGCGTGCCTTGGAGGGTGCGCCTTCACCGGCCGGCGCAGTTGCGATGGCGAGATGCGCCGGTCCCTTCGCCGTCAGCCGGAGAGACGTTCCGGGCGGCGCGTAGATCGCGTGACCTGGGCCTTCGAAAACGGATGATCGGCCGCCCGCCGACCCGAGCGAATCCCCATTCGCCGCCACGTCGACGACGCCGCTGAGGATGACGACCACCGTCTCGAGATCGCCCGGCGACTCGAACGACTGGCCGGTATCGAGGTCGGACAGGGCGAGGCCGATGAGGTCTCCCTCCTTCTCGGGGGTAACGACGGTTCGGGTCATGTTCAGTCCTTTCAGAGCCGGTCGCGAGGGGCCGGATCATCGGCCGCCGAGCGCTGTGGGGCGGCCGAGGTCATGGAAGTTCGAGACTCAACGCTCGCCGACGCGGGTTACCAGCTGAGTCGGATTGACGAAGCGCAGGGCTATCACCAGAAGCACGAGCATCGAGCCCGTGTAGAGGACGGCCATGGCGTCGACCTCTTGCGGGGCGCGGATTCCGGCCCCGAACACCGCGTTGTAGAGGACGACGACGAGGGTCGAACTGGTCGGGCCCGACGTCAGGAAGGTCAACTCGAACATGCCGACCGTTCGTACGAGCACCAGGATCGCAGCGGCGAGAATGCCGGGGATCAAGAGCGGGCCGAGGATGCGGAAGAAGATGGTCGTTGTGCCGGCGCCGCACATCCGCGCGGCCGCCTCGACCTTCGGGTCGATCTGCTCGACAAACGGAATCATGACGAGCACCACGAAGGGCACCGTTGGCACCAGGTTCGCCACGATCACGCCGTAGACGCTGCCGGCCAGGTGGATCTTGTAGAGCACGGTGGCAAGTGGGATGCCGTAGGTGATCGGCGGGATGAGGATAGGCAGCAGGAAGAGGACGGTCACCAGGATCTTGCCCGGGAAATTGCGCCGGGCCAGGGCGTAAGCAGCTGGAACGCCGATGAGAGCCGAGATGACTACGACGGCTACCGCCACCTGGGCGGTGACCCCGAGCACGTCGAACAGGTTGAACTCCGCCCAGGCGTCGCCGTACCAGTGAGTGGTAAAGCCGTCTGGCACCCAGGACCCGAACCACGTCGTCGCGAACGAGGAGAGGACGACAGTGGAGATCAGCCCCGCTAGATTGAGGAAGAAGAAGACGACCATGCCCCAGACCACCCAGCCGCCGATGCTGGACGGCCGGAAGCGCCGCTTCCGAGTTGGTTCCGAGAGAGTGGCTGGAGCGTTCATCGCGGCGGCCATCAGCCCTTGCCTCCCGCCGGTCCGCGGAACAACGTGCTCCGCCAGCCCAGAACGAGGGCGATGATCGCCAGCATGACGGCGCCCATGATCATGGAGATCGCGGAGCCCATCGAGTAGTCGAATTGCTCGAACGCGGCGTGGTAGGCGGCGAT
>CAZRUC010000134.1:0-4119 GCA_964603175.1 uncultured Anaerolineaceae bacterium | reverse complement strand
AAGACGCCCCAGTAGTTGTGGACCAAGAGGACCGGCTGGTCGACGAGGTTGAAGTCGCGAAGGAGTTTGTTGAGCCAGCCCGAAGGGCCCAGGTACTCGATGAGGCCTTCGGCGGTCAGTACCGTACCGAGGGCGATCGGCACCACGAGCAGCGTCGTGAGCGTCCGCTTGCCGCGGAACCGGCCGCGCATCCTGTATGCGATCGGCACAGAGACGAGCACGTTGAGGAGTGCAGCCGGCACGCCGAGGCTGAGGGTCGTCAGGATCGTGTCGCGCAGGTACGGGTCCGAGAAGAAGGTCTGGTAGTTGGCGAGAGGTCCGCCGCCGCCTTGCGGGGCAAACGACAGCTGAAGCCCATACAGGAACGGGTAGACGAAGAGCAGAACGAGAAACACAACGCCGGGCATGAGCAGCAGCAAGACGCGGTCGATGCCGCGGTCGGCCAGACGATGCTTGAGCGAACGCTGCCCTTCGTGGGCGGGCGCGCCCGGTACCGAACCGGCGGCGGCCGTCATACGATCGCTTCCGTCGGTGCCGCGGGTGCGTCGGCCGGGTAGATCAGGACACGTTCGGGCGGCACGGCAACGGTGATCGAGTCGCCGGCCACGAATCGCTTCTCGGTGCGGAAGTACAGCGCCTCACCCCCCGGCAGCCTGGCCAGAATCAGGATCTCGCGGCCGTGATACTCGACGACTTCGGCGGTCACCTGAAGGCGGTTGGGCCCCGGGGCATCAACGACGATGTCCTCGGGCCGTATCGCGGCCACGGCGCGTTTGGCCTCGAGCGGACCGAACGTCATGCCGCTCAGCCGGACGTCCTTCGAAACGAGAACGGCCGTTCCTGCGGAGGCGCTTTCGAGGTCGAACTCGAGCATATTGCGGTAGCCCATGAAGCCGGCGACGTAGCGGTTGGCCGGATGGGCGTATACGTCGTCGGGAGTGCCGACCTGCTGAACCACACCCTCGCGCAAGAGCACCAGGCGGTCAGCCATCGAGAGGGCTTCCTCCTGATCGTGCGTCACATAGATAGTGGTGAGGCCGAGTGTCTGGTGGAGACGCCGGATCTCCGTCCGCATCGCCAGCCGGAGCTGCGCGTCCAGGTTGGAGAGCGGCTCGTCCATGAGCACGAGCGGCGGCTCGTAGACGACAGCCCGGGCGATGGCAACGCGTTGTTGCTGCCCTCCCGATAGCTGGGCCGGAAGCTTGCTGGACTGATCCTCGAGCCGGACCAGTGCCATTGCCTCGTCCACCCGCCGGCGGACCTCCGGACCGGGCGTCTTGCGCATCTTGAGCCCGAATGCAACGTTCTCACGAACGGTCATGTGCGGGAAGAGCGCGTAGTTCTGGAAAACCATGCCGAAGCCCCGTTGCTCTGGGGGCAGCCCGTCGATCCGCCGATCGTCGAGCCAGATGCTGCCGCTGGAGAGCGGCAGCAGCCCCGCAAGGCAGTTGAGGGCCGTCGATTTACCACAACCCGACGGCCCGAGGAGGGCGATGAACTCGCCCCCTCGGATCGTCAGACTGAGCTCGCTCAGCGCGGCCTGCTCACCGAAGTTGCGGCCGATCCGGTCGAGACGCAATTCAGAGAAGCTCTGGTCGCGCACGGCTTACGTTCCTCTGCTAACCAGGTGTTGATCGTCAGTGGGACGATCGCCTACTTCTTGCCGATATTCTTATCCCAAAGGTCAAACGCCGTCACCTGCCCGTCGGCGGACAGCGACGTCTTCTTGGGGAATTGCGCGATCCACTGGTCGAACTCCGCCGGAACGACGCCCTTGAGCGCCGCCTGGCTGTCGGCCGGGGCCATATCGATCGTGACGCCCTTTACGGCCGGGCCGGGATAGAAGTAGCCCTTGTCGTAGGAGATGGCCTGCTGATCGGGCTTGAGCATCCAGGCAATGAGATCCAGGTCCGCGGTGAGTACGTCGGCGGAGACACCGTTCGGGATGACGGCGTACTGCGCGTCAGTGACCCAGGTCATGTCGTTGAAGTGGCCGACGGCGGTCGTCTTCGGCACGGTGCCGAGGATGATCGGGTTGATGTACCAGCCGGTCGTTGAGGCGATCATGTCAACCGTGCCGGCGGCCAGGTCCTTCATGGTCGCTGTGGTGCCGGTCTGGTACACGTTGATGTATTGGCCCAGGTCCTTCAAGTAGGCCCACGTATTTGCCCAGCCGTTGACCGGGTCGGTGGGATCCTTGTCGCCCAGCAGATACGGCAGAGCCATCAGGAAGGTTCGGCCGGGGCCCGAGTTCGCCGGGCGTGCGTATTCGAACTTGCCGGGGTGGGCCTTGGCCCACGCTAGCAGTTCCGCGGGAGTGGTCGGCGCGGTCGTGACCTTCGACGGGTTGTACTCGTACAGCGGACCGGACGGGTAGTACACGACTTCGACGCCGTAGCCCTGGGCCAGGCCCTGCATATCGGCCGCAGGTGCCAGGTAGTTGTCCATCAGACCGGGGAACATGTCCTGATGGTCGGGTATGACCTTGGTGAGGAGGTTGTTCTTGATACCCGCCGCCAGGCCGTCGGTGCCGGTCAGCACGAGGTTGATCTGAACGTTGCCGCCCTGCTGCTGGGCCTGCAGTTTGCCGGCCAGCTCGGGCGCAGTTGCGGTCGAGTAGGTGACGTTGTTGATGATGTCGGGATGAGCGGCCTTGAAGTTCTCGATCATCCCCTTGGTCAGCTGAAGGTTGCCCGCTACGTCAAGGACATTGATGGTGACCGGGGCGGACGGAACCTTCATCGTGACCGAACCGGACGCAGCCGCCGAGCTGCTGGCGCCGGTCGAGGCGCTCGCGCCGGTCGAGGCTGGCGGGGCGGTCGAGGCGGACGGCGCACCGCACGCCGACGCGATCATTCCCACGGCCAGCACCATTCCCAGCCGCCTGTTCCACGAACTACTTGTCATTTGAGCTCCCTTCCTCTTGTTGATTCTCCGCTTGAGTTTCTGCGGCTACCGCCTTCCGAACGCATGCCCTCCCGAGGGGGCCCGGTAGAGGGTCGAACGATCAACTGGGCAGGCAAGCTCTGCTCGTGCGTGCCCGACCCTGGGTGGGCGAGCTGCTCCAATAGCAGCTCGATCGCGACACGTCCGGACTGCTCGAGTGGCAGCGCGACGGTCGTCAACTGAGGGGTGGCCATTGCCGCCATCGGAATGTTGTCGAACCCGACGACGCTGATATCGTCGGGCACGCTGATGCCGCGATCGGCGAGGCGGCTGAGTACGCCGAGGGCCATCAGGTCGTTGTAGGCCACGACTGCGGTCACTTCGGCTGCCATCGCGAGATCGGCGGCCAGCTGGCCGGCCTCGAAACTTGGAGCCAGAGGCCCGAACTCGACGATGTCGAGCGATTTACCGCGCGCAGCTGCCCGCAAGCCTCGGCGCCGCTCGCGGTTGGACCACGACCCGACAGGTCCGCCGAGAAAGCCGATTCGCCTGTGGCCGAGGGCGACCAGATGTTCGACCGCCTGGCGCATGCCGCCGGCGCTGTCGAGCAGGACGGACGAGGCGCCGCGCACCCGGCGGTTGAGCAGGACGAGAGTCGTGTCCCGCCGGAGCTGCTGGAGCTGCGCCTCGGAAAGCCGCGACGAGCAGATGACGACGCCGTCGACCTGCCTTGCCATCGCTCGCACGAGCTCGATCTCGAGCCGTGGGCTCTCATCCGAATCCGCAAGGAAGACGGCGTAGTCCGCCTCGCGGGCCCGTGCTTGGCTGCCCTTGAGGATCGCCGGAAAGAACGGGTTGCCCAGGTCCGGCACGACCACGCCGATGTTGCCCGTCTTGCCGGTGGTCAGGCTGCGCGCGGCGCGGCTGGGCCGGTAGTGCAGGTCCTCTGCCACGGCGAGCACGCGCTGCAGAGTCTCCTCGCGGACAAGCTCGGGGTCCGCGAAGGCTCGCGAGACGGTGGCAGCCGATACGTTAGCCCCGCGGGCGACGTCGCGGATGGAGGCTGCGGAGGTGCCGTTGCGCTGGTGCATTCGGCATACAATGAAACCGGTTGCAGCAACTGTCAAGTTGTTACATCATTGTCACCATGGCGACGGCCTGCGAACCTGGCCACCCTGTGCCAGACTCGGCCGGTTGCCGCACAAACGAGTTGCGTGTTTACGCAACGAGTTG
>CAZRUC010000133.1:2111-6654 GCA_964603175.1 uncultured Anaerolineaceae bacterium | reverse complement strand
GATTTCGTGACCGGACACCGACTTTCCGTCCGACAACTCCACGACGTGGGCGCCCGACGCGCCTGCCCGCGCACGTATGCGGAGTGCGCGAACTCCCGTCCGAATGTCGACGCCGTCGCGGCGCAGGCCGGCCTCAACCGCGGCCGAGTTGCGTGGATGATCGTGAGGCAGGATACGCGGCTGGGAAGCGACAACCGTGGTCGGAACGCCGAAGCGGGCGAAGACCTGGGCCAACTCGATGCCCGTTGGGCCTGCGCCCAGAACGGCAAGGCTGGCCGGGAGCTCCCGCGTGCTCGTGGCCTCGCGATTGGTCCACGCAGCGATGTCGCTGAGGCCCTCGAGATTCGGAACGGATGAAACCGACCCGACCGCCACGACGATCGTGCCCGCGTGGATCGTTCGCTTGCCGTCGCCGCCTGAGACCACCACGGTGCCGGGTCCGGCAACCCGGGCGTCGCCCCGGATCGCGACCGCCCCGGCGCTCTCCAGTGCGCCGACGTGGCCGGCGTCACTCGGGTAGTCCGTGCCTTCGCGGACGATCATGTAGTCGCGCCGGGCCGACGCGCGTGGCCAGTCGTAGTCGCCCCCGGCCGTATGAACCGCGGCCGCGTGAAGCAGCGTCTTGGAGGGCATGCAAGCCCAGAAAGCACATGAACCGCCGAAGAGAGCACGATCGACGATCGCCACCGACGCGCCTCGCTCCCGGGCCTTGAAGGCGGCGGCCTCACCCGCAGCGCCGGCGCCGATGATCACGAAGTCGAACTGCTCGTCCATTGGGGTCGGCCTCCTGCCTGTCGCGTCAGTCGTGTTCGCCGATCTAGTGTTCGCCGATTTAGTGTTCGCCGAGATAGCGCTCGCCGGCCAGGATTGGAACCGTTAGCCGGTTGGCCGGAGGAGCCAGGGGGCAACTCCACTGCGGGTCGTACGCGCACGATGGGTTGTACGCGTAGTTGAAGTCGACGACGAGCTTGCCTTCGCCGCCGCCCAGGTCGGCTCCCTTGACTGTGTCGAGTAGATAGCGGCCGCCGCCGTAGGTCTCGCCGCCCGAGGTTGCGTCTCGGAACGGCAGAAAGACGCCGCCTCCGTAGACAGCGACCCAGAAGACGTCGAGCGTACCTATCGGCAAGGTCACGCGGCCGATCCGATCGAGCGGATACGGCTCTCCGGTGCTGCTGATCGCCGTCAGCCGTTCGGGCGGTGCCGGCCCGACCTCGACCTCGAATCGGAGCGCGGGGTCATACGCCCAGTAGGGGAGTCCCCGAAATCCCGGGCGCCGGTCGACGGGGAGCGGCGAGTCGGGATGCTCGGCGAAGAGCCGGTCTCGGCCGGCCCGAAAGCATGCCAGGACTCCCGCCGGTTCCGCCGTTGTGTCGGACCGGACCGCGGCATATAGCGCGGCCACCCGGCGGCGCCAATCGAGCAGCGTGAGTGACATCGCAGATAGGTTCCGTCGAATGGCGCGAACCCCCGCAGGCTCGCATTCGTCGTAGCGCCAGACGGGCCCGAATTCGCCGGCCAATGCGCGGCGCATACGCTGACCGGATGGGCAGATACAACGCCGGCCCGCGCGGCTGATTCGAAAGGGACCACATGGCGAACAGATACGAAATCGATCCTGCAGTGCAGCCGAGCGGCTCGGGCTGTGTGGAGTGTCTCGCCTCGGGTGGCTGGTGGTTCCACTTGCGTCGCTGTGCGCATTGCGGCCACATCGGTTGTTGCGACTCGTCTCCCTCGCAGCATGCCAGTCACCACGCCGCCGACGAAGTACACCCCGTCGTGCAGAGTTACGAGCCGGACGAGGACTGGTTTTGGGACTACGCGACGGAGGAATACCTGGACGGGCCGCTCCTGGCTCCGCCGCACCATCACCCTCTCGACCAGCCCGTACCGGGACCAGCCGGCCGGGTGCCGGCAGGTTGGGAGGACGAGCTCAACTAGCGGGCGTCGGCCGCCGTGACCTCGACCAGCCTGGGTGTCAGGTGTGAGAGGCGGGACCGCCTGACGAGCGCATCCGGTCCGGAACCGCATGGCGCGGCGCCACCCTGCGACGATCTGCGGCATGTGGACACTCGGTACGCCCGCAATCGAGCTCGTGATCAGGGCCGCGCTTATCTATGCGATTTTCCTGGGCGCCCTGCGCTTGTTTGGGAAGCGCGAGATCGGCCAGTTCACGCTGTTCGACCTCGCCCTGGTCCTGCTTGCCGCCAACGCTCTGCAGCCGGCGATTACCGGCGCCGATTCATCCGTTACGGGCGGGCTGATCCTGGTCGTCACCCTCTTCGCGATCGACCGAGTCGTCGCCCTGGCGCGTGTCCGCAGCCGGTTTGTCCGCCGCGTGTTGGAATTCGGACCGACCGTAGTGGGGCGTGACGGCGCGTGGCTGTTGCCTGCCCTCGTCCGGCAGGGCTTGGACCTCGGCGATGTCGAAGCCGCGCTCCGCGAGCACGGTCTCGCCGAGGTGCGCGAAATGAAGCTCGCAACGCTCGAGGCCGACGGGTCGATCAGCATCGTGGCCAAAGACGGGAATGCGGGTTCGGGATCCAGACGGCGCCGGGTGCGCTCACGCCGGCCGATCTAGCCGGGTTGCGTACGGGCGAGGTCATCCGACTCGAGCGCTCGACGGACGGCCGCAAGCCGAGCCTCGTCCCACACGACCGTGGGATCGGGCTCGAGGAAGGTCATCGCGATGCTCGCGATGCCGATGCCGCACAGGGACCAATCGGCGGTCTGTGCCGCGCCGAAGGGCTTGGCTCGGATCCTTAGCGTGGCGATCTCCGGGGTCGCTTGCCCCGGCCACCCAGGCGGAGAAGCGCGGTCGCACAGGACGTATCATCGAATTCGTGTCCGTCGATACGTCAATGCCGTCAGACCGGCCCATCTCCGAGCTGTTCGAGCAGGGCCGTCCGCTGCGCTCGCTCGAGTTTTACCCGCCCAAGGACGAGGCGGGCGTGGAGGCGTTGCGTCAAACCGCCGCGGCACTGCAACGGATCGGACCGGATTTCGTTTCGGTGACCTACGGCGCGGGCGGCAGCACGCAGGCACGAACCGCCCAGGTGTCCGCCTTCCTGAGGGATGAATTCGGCTTCACCGTCATGCCCCATCTGACTGCGGTCAACCACACGACGGGGGAGATTGCCGCCGTTGCAGAGGCGCACTACGCACGCGGAATACGCAACATCATGGCCTTGCGAGGCGACCTGCCCGACGGCGTCCCCGCGACCACCGCGTTCAGGAAAGACCTGCGTTTCGGCTGCGATGTCGTTGCCCTGCTGAAGAATCTGCACCCCGATCTCTGCCTGGGTGTTGCCGGCTATCCGGAGAAGCACCCCGAGGCGCCCTCGTTCGAAGCCGACCTCGTCAATCTGAAGCGCAAGGTCGATGCCGGGGCATCCTTCATCACCACCCAGCTCTTCTTCGACAACGAGGCCTATTACCGATTCGTAGATCGATGCCGCGAGACAGGAATCGACGTGCCCATCGTTCCGGGCATCATGCCGGTCCTCTCGCTCAAACAAGTCACGCGGATCACCAGCCTCTGCGGCGCCTCGCTGCCGGAGCGGCTGATCAGGCGCATCGAGGCCGCGGGAGACCATCCCGAGATCATCGAAGCCGTTGGCATCGATTGGGCGCTCACCCAGATCCGCGACCTCCTGGAGAGGGGAGCCCCGGGCTACCATCTCTACATTCTGAACCGGGCCCGGAGCGCGCTTACCCTGGCCGCCGGGCTCGCGGCATGAGCTGACGGCGGACCTCGAGGCCCGACCCGATCGACGAACTTCAGCACAGCGCCGGCGGTGCCGACTTCCCCCGGACAAGAAGTCGACCAAAGCCCCGTGTCGTCACGCGCTGCCAGGCGCAGTTCGGCTGCCATGAATAGCCCGTTCGTCCGCAGCGCGGACAATCCGATCATCACCGCCGACGATCTCCCGTATCGGGCGCACGCGGCGTTCAACCCCGGAGCGACCCGTCATGGCGACGAGATCGCCCTCCTCGTCAGGGTCGAGGGCTTCCGAGGTCAGTCCCACTTTTCGGTTGCCCGCAGCCGGGACGGCGAGCATGACTGGCGCTTCGATCCGACGCCGGCGCTCGAAGGCGACGTGGTGCTCCATCCCGAGGACGCCTGGGGGATCGAGGATCCGCGGGTCGTCTTCCTGCCCGAGCTCGGGCAGTACGCGGTCACCTTCACTTCCTACTCCGAGCGCGGGCCGCTCGTTTCTTTGGCGTTGACCGAGGACCTCGTCAGGTTCGAGCGACTGGGCCCGATATGTCCTCCCGACGACAAAGACGCCGCGCTCTTCCCGAGACGGTTTGGACCGGACTGGCTCATGCTCCACCGTCCGTACCGGGGCGGGCCGGCCAACATAGTGCTTTCCCGATCGCGTGACCTGCGGAACTGGTCGGAGCCCGAGCTTGTGCTTCCGGCTCGAGCGGGCGGGTTGTGGGATGCCGGCAAAGTCGGGCTCGGACCGCCGCCACTCGAGACCAGCGCAGGCTGGCTGCTCCTCTACCACGGGGTCCGGCTGACCGCGTCGGGCGCGCTCTA
>CAZRUC010000133.1:0-2011 GCA_964603175.1 uncultured Anaerolineaceae bacterium | reverse complement strand
CAGGCTGGCTGCTCCTCTACCACGGGGTCCGGCTGACCGCGTCGGGCGCGCTCTACCGAAGCGGGCTCGCACTGCTCGACCTCGACGATCCGACAAAAGTGATTGCGCGGACGGACGACTGGCACCTGGGTCCGGAGGCGGCATACGAGCGGACCGGCGACGTTCCGAACGTGGTCTTCCCGAGCGGCTGGGTGCTCGATCCTTCCGGCGAGCGCGTGCTGGTCTACTACGGGGCGGCCGATACGGTGATCGGCCTTGCCACCGCCTCCCTATCGGAGCTGCTCGCGACGCTGGACGTTCCCGCGGCGGCTTGATCTCGCCGGCCGCGGCCGACCCGACCCGTCAGGCCGCGCCCCACGCGGATGTTTGGACCATGTGTATGCTCGCGATATGGCGACGCCCCAGCCCGGAATCTTCGCGTTAGGAACGATGTCGCACGCGTACCTCGAGTTCGACCTAAGGGCGGGCGCCGACCCGGGCGAACTCGTTGGACGCGTGGCGAGTCTTCGAGAACCCCGTACAACGATCGGCGGCGTCAACCTCGTGATCGGGTTTCGTCCAGAGTTGTGGGCGTCCGTCGCACCGAACGCCGCGATGCCGGGGCTCACGGGATTCAACCAGCCCGTCGAGGGTGTCGACGGATACACACTCCCCGCGACGCAGCATGATGTCGTTGTCTGGCTGGCGGGCGCTGCATATGACGTCGTGTTCGATGTCTCGCGACACGTGGCATCCGCGCTGGCGTCCGAAGCGGACCTCACGCACGAGATCGTTGGCTGGCCATACCATCGCGATCTCGATCTGACGGGCTTCCTGGACGGCATCGAGAACCCGACTCTGGCCGATGCCACGGCTGCCGCGCTCGTGGAACCGGGCTCTCCTGGTGAAGCCGGGAGTGTGCTGCTGCTCCAGCAGTGGGAACACGACGCCGTGAAGTGGGAAGCACTCCCGGTCTCGGAGCAAGAGCGGGTGATCGGTCGTACCAAGCTCGATGGCACCGAGCTAAACCCCAAGCCGGCGACCTCGCATGTTTCGCGTACGGACCAGGATCGATTCGGCAAGATCTTCCGGCGCAACATCGGCTATGGGCAGCTCCGCCGGCACGGCACGATATTCGTCGGCTTCAGCAGGGACCGCGAGCGGTTGGACGCAATGCTCGACAGCATGACGGCCCGCGGAGAGGGAGAGCGCGATCGACTGACCTATTTCGCGCGCGCCCTCACGGGTGCGTATTACTTCGTGCCCTCAAACGAGGCACTGGCCAGCTTCGCTACCTAGCCGCCGTCGCATCCTCCACACCACGCTGCGGGACGTAACTGACTGGCGAGTTCAGTGACCTATGCTCGCCGTCCTGGCACTGGCTCGGCGTCCCTGCCCAACCCAGACTGGAGGTCGCAATGATCGTGGTACGGACGGTGCTCCAAGGGAAGTTCGGTACGGGAGGAAAGATCGCGGCGACCCTCAGCGAGGTATCGAAGGCGATGATGGCAGGAATGGGTACGCCGCGTCGATGGCGCGTGCTCACCGACCTCTCCGGCCCTTACGACACCGTCGTGCAGGAGGTCGAGGCCGAGAGTCTCGCGGAGTGGGAGACGATGCGCGTCAAGCTCTTCGAGCTGGGGGCGTTCCGAGAATCGATGGCCACGATGCAGGAGCTGGTGGCGTCGGGCCGCAACGAGCTCTGGACTATCGAGGCCGAGAGTTAGCCCCGGCCCCGCGGATTCGGCGGCGTGAACGCTTCAGCGGCTGCCGGACCCGGCGCCGACCGACCCTACGACCCCAGGGCAGCGCGCACCGTTGAGCGCACCTACCTTGTGCTGACGCTGCTCACGACATTGGCGGCGTCGTTCATCTGGGGCATCAACACCCTCTTCCTGCTGGACGCGGGGCTCAACAACGCCGAGGCGTTCGCGGCCAATGCCTTCTTCGCGGCCGGCCAGGTCCTCTTCGAGGTGCCCACCGGAGTAGTCGCCGACACGCGCGGCCGCCAGCTTTCGTTCCTCCTCGGCGC
>CAZRUC010000132.1:0-6659 GCA_964603175.1 uncultured Anaerolineaceae bacterium | reverse complement strand
GCGTCGTCACGAGCGTGTCGAAGCCGGTTCGCATGAAGTCGTAGCAGGCCGCGCCCACGACGTCCGCGCAGACGGCGGCACAGCGGCCGCAGTCGATGCAGCGGGATGGCTCGCGCAGGATGAAGGCGTGGCTGTCGTCGCGGATGTAATCGTGGTTGGCTCCCGTGAACCGGTTCTCGGTCACGCTGCGGAAGCCCGCTCCGGCGTTGTTGCCCGGCTCCAAGGTCGGGAGCGTGGTGCCGTACTCGATGCCGAGACGGCGCAGGTCGCAGTTGCCGATGGCCTCGCACGTGCACTGCAGGCAGCGAGTCGATTCGGCCATCACCTCGGCCGAGGTATAGGGAATCTCGTACTCGATGTAGCTCTTGATCCGCTCCTTTGCGGGGAGCGACTTGATGCGGTGTCGGGGCTCCTTCGGCTCGTCGGTGTAGGGCACGATCGAGAGGAACTCGGGTGCGGGTTCGGCCAGTGTCTGGCGGGTCTTGAGCTCGGCCAGGTCGGCGCCCTTGAGGTAGGCGTCCACGGCGTACGCGCAGCGACGTCCCTCGGCCACGGCCTGGACCACAGTCGAGGAGCCGATGCGAACGTCGCCACTGCCGAATACGCCCACGCGGCCGGTATCGAAAGTGACCGCGTCGGCCTGGAGCTTCGACTTGACGGCCACGACTCCTTCGTTGCCGGGCCCGATCCACGAGAGATCGGGACCCTGGCCGATCGCCAGGAGGACCCGGTCGCACTCGATCACGAACTCGCTGCCGGGGGCGGGCTCGGGGCGGCGCCGGCCGGATGCGTCCGGTGCGCCGGGCTGCATGCGAATGAATTCGACACCGGTGACCTTACCGGCGGCGTCTGTCAGGACACGGGTCGGGCCTGCCTTGAAGATCATCTTCGCGCCCTCTTCGATGGCGTCGTGCGCCTCGGTCGAAGCGGGCATGTCCTTCATGTCGCGGCGATAGACGAGCGTGACTTCCTTCACGCCCTGGCGGATCGACGTGCGGGTGCAGTCCATCGCGGTGAACCCGCCGCCGATGACCACGACTCGAGTGCGCTTGTGGCCGGGGTAGGGCAGCCCGAGCGCGGCGACCTTCAGGTACTCGAGCCCGTCGATCACGCCGTCGGCCGTCTCGTTGGGGATGCCGAGCTTGTTGGTCGTGTAGCAGCCGGTCGCGACGACCGTGGCATCGAAGCCTCGGCCGCGCAGGTCGTCCAGGCTGAAGTCGCGTCCGAGGGCCTGGTTGCACACCAGGCGTCCACCGAGACGCCAGACAGCCTCGTATTCAGGATCGAGAACCTCTTCCTTGGGAAGCCGGTACTCGGGGATCCCGTAGCGGAGCATTCCGCCGGCGGCCGGGTCCTTTTCGAAGACGGTCACGTCGTGGCCGGAGATCAGAAGGTAGTACGCCGCGGCCATGCCGGCCGGCCCGGAGCCGACCACGGCCACGCGCTTGCCGGTCTTGGGGTCGGTCTCGAACGGGAGGGGCGGCTCTATGCCTTCGTTCTGCGCCGCCAGAACCACGTCGCCGGCGTAGCGATGGCTGTCCCTGATGGCGATCGCCTCGTCCACCTCGTCGCGGCGGCAGTGCTCTTCGCACGGGGCGGGGCAGACGCGGCCAAGGATCGAGGGGAAAGGGATCGTCCGCTTGAAGATGCGGGCCGACTCGCGGAACTTGCCCTCGGCATTCGCCTTGAGGAAGCCCGGGATGTCGATGTGGCTCGGGCACTTGTTCTGGCAGGGCGGCAGGCAGTAGGCGTTGTGGTCGCTGAAGATGAGCTCGAGGTTGGTGCGGCGCAGGCGGCGAACGTTCTCGGTCTGCGTATGGACGACCATGCCCGCTTCGGCCGCGCGGGAGCACGAGATCGGCGGATGCTCCTCGCCCTCGAGGTCGACGACGCACATTCGGCAGGCGCCGAAGCCCGGCAGCTTGGGCTCGTAGCACAGCGTCGGGACTTCGATCCCGTTGTCGCGGCAAACCTCGAGGATCGTCTGGCCGGCTTTGCCCTCGACGCTCCGGCCGTCCACCTCGAGCCGGAAGACCGGCGTCGAGAGCGGCCGTTGTGGGGCTTGGGCGGTGATCAGCCGCTCCTCGGGCGAATCGTCGATGGGCGTCGTCGTGTCGCGCGGCGCCTTCGCGTCGGGCCGGCTGTCCACGCGTCCCGCGCGCCGGTTCCAGACCTCTTTCT
Organism: uncultured Anaerolineaceae bacterium; assembly: GCA_964603175.1. Lineage (GTDB taxonomy): Bacteria > Chloroflexota > Limnocylindria > Limnocylindrales > CSP1-4 > Fen-1039. The sequence continues at coordinate 4,478 of CAZRUC010000132.1, read as the reverse complement.
GGTTTTCGGCGGGGCTCAGCGAGCTGGCGAATCGCGCCGGAATGGCTTCGTCCCTGCGCACCAGAGCGGATGACTCGGGGGGCGTTACGCCGGTGGGAGCGGCAGGAGCGGCCGGTTTCGGAGGCTTGACCGGCTGCGGGGCCTCGATCCAGGGGCCGTCGCTCGGGCTGGGGCGGACGTTGGGTTCTCGCATGGGACGCCTCAGGAAACCGCCCCGATCCGTGGCCTGGCCAGTGACTGGCAGACCCCGGCGGGGCAGGTATTGCGGACGATGTGGGCGTCGAGCTCGCCGCGGAAGTACCGGGCGACGCTCAGGAGTGGCAGGGTTGCGCGCCGTTCGTGATCGCACAAGCCGCTGGCCACGATGTCAGCGGATAGGTCGGCCAGGCGCGTCAGCTCATCGCCGCGCGGCTGTCCATCGCAGAAACGCGCTCCGATCTCGGCCATGCGGCGCAGGCCGATCCGGCAAGGGATCGTCTTGCCACACGCCTCGTCGGCGCAGAAGCGCGTGAGCACGGCGGCGAGGTCGACCACGCAGCTTCGCTCGTCCACAACGACGATGGAGCCCGAACCGATGTGGGCTCCGGCCTTCTCGAGCGCGTCGTATTCGTAGGCAGTGGCGAGCGCCTCGGGCGGAAGGATGCCGCCGGACGGTCCGCCAACCAGGAGAGCCTTGAGCGTGTGCGGGCTCGGAATGCCGCCGGCGAGATCGACGATCTCGCGTATCGGTGTGCCCATCGGCACCTCGGCCACCCCCGGCTGCGCCACCGAGCCGGAGAGCTGGACCAACGTGGTGCCGGGGCTCGCCTTCGAGCCGATCGAGGCGTAGCCGCCCGGCCCGCGCCCGACGATGGTGGGAATTGCGGCGAAGGTCTGTGGATGGTGGATGAGCGTCGGCAGGCCGTAGAGACCGCGTGTGGTGGGATACGGAGGCTGCTGGTCGGGCTGGCCGCGCTGGCCTTCTATGCCTTTGAGCAGCACCGTTTCCTCGCCCAGCATGTACGAGCCTTGGAGTGGCTTCACCGAGGCGCTGATCTCGAGCTTCGTTCCGAGGATCTCCTCGCCGAGGAAGCCGTGGAGCTCGGCCGCCGCGATGGCCGCTTCCATGATCCGGATCGCGTCCGTCGCCTCTGCCCGGACGACAATGACGATCTCGCCGGCACCGACTGCATAGGCTGCGATCACCGCTCCCTCGAGGACTGCGTAGGGATTCGTCTCGAGCAGGATGCGGTCGGAGAATACGGCCGGGTCGGACTGATAGGCGTTCACGACGACGAAGCGGCGACCGGACTCGGCGAGGGCGCAGGCGCGCCACTTCTCGCCGGTCGGGAAGCCGGAGCCACCCCGGCCGCGCAATCCGGACTGGGAGACGGTCGCGATCGTCGCGGCGGCGCCCATCTCCCCGACTGCCTTGGTGAAAGCCGTCCAGGCGCCGGCCTTGAGGGCAGCATCCATGTCGGCGGGCTTTGCCTGGGGAACGACGGGCAGCAGCAGACGGGGCCAGCGCGCCGGAGTCGAGAGCACCTTGACGTTCGTCATGCCACGCTCTTTCCGGCGAGCGAGCGACCCCAGGCCCCGGCCCCGGCCGCGGTGATATCCGGCTGCGCCTTGCCATTGAGGGTGACGAGTGGCGAGGGCGCGCCGGGGACGTGCGAGGGCAGCTGCTCCAGCGCAACCTTGCCGGCGGGGGAGCGGCCGATTTCGGTGTCGAGCGCCACGGCCAGCTCCTTCTCGATCCGCCCGGCTCCGGCGATCAGGCAGTTCGTGCAGCGGCAAACCGCGACCGTTCGTCCGGGCTTGTCGAAGCGGAGATGCCGGTAGTAGGTGGCGGTGCCGTAGACGAGCGCATACGGAGCCCCGGTCACGTGGCTGACGTGTTTGATCACCGCGACCGGCAGGTAGCCGTAGGCGCCCTGGATCTCCTCGAGGAGTTCGAGCGTCTCGCGCGGATCGTAGTCGCGAGCCTCGAGGATCTCCTCGACCGCGACCATGTCGATGGGGTCGAAGTGGACATAGGCCGGGTCGGGGACCGGGCGGCCGGAACGTCGAAGCGCGGATTCCTCGCGCCGCTCGCCGTACGTCTCGGCCGGGCCCCAGTGGGTGTAGAAGCGGTTCTTGGTGTCGTGGCCGCCCATGTCGATGCATTCGACGGGGCACGCCTGGGCGCACTGGAAGCACGTCTCGCACTTGAGATTGCCGAGCTCGTCGTAGAGCAGCTGCAGCCGGCCCCGGAAGCGGACCGCCTGATCGGAGGCCGTCTCGGGGTATTGGATAGTGGCCTTCGGCTGGAAGAAGCGGCGCAGCGTCAGCGCCATCCCCTTCGCCATGCCCAGCCCCGGAAGGTTGCTCATTGCGCCATCACCGGCTCACGAGGACGACGGCTGTTGCCGTCACGAATAGGTTGAGAAGCGACGCCGGCAACAGCCACTTCCACGCGAAGCTCATCAGCTGGTCGACGCGGACTCGCGGCAACGTGGCTCGCAGCCACACGAAGACGAAGACGAAAGCGTATGTCTTGGCCATGAACCAGAACAGCCCCTGTACCCAATCGAAAGCGATGAAGCCGGCCAGCCCGACGACGCCGACCGCGCCGACGGTGGCAAAGATGAAGCCGAGGATCAAGGCCCCAGGCAGGCTCCAGGTGCGTCCCCCGAAGAGCCGCACCAGCACCGCCAGGACGTCGGTGCTGATGACGAGGGCCGCGAACGCGATGCCGACCCAGAGCGTGCCGTTCGAGAAATCGATCCAGTTGAGGTTGTACGACCACGGCCAGTTGAATGGCGCCGTCCAGCCGCCGAAGAAGAGCGTCGTCATGAGCGCCGAAACGATGAAGACGTTGACGTATTCGGCGAAGTAGAAGAACCCGAAACGCATCCCCGAGTACTCGGTGCTGAAGCCCGCCACGATCTCGGAGTCGGCCTCGGTCATATCGAATGGGGTGCGGTTGGCTTCGGCGGTGGCGGCGATGAAGAAGATGAGCGCGGCCAGGGGCTGCTTGAAGACGAACCAATCGAGCGCCGATCCCGACTGCGCGAGCACGATGTGATTCATGCTCATGGTGCCGGCCAGGATGATCACGCCCACGGCCGATAGCGTCAGCGGGATCTCGTAGCTGATGATCTGGGCGGCCGAGCGGAGGCCACCCAGCAGCGAGTACTTGTTGAAGCTCGACCAGCCGGCCATCAGCAGGCCCACTACCGTCAGCCCGCCCATCGCGAAGAAGAACAGCAACCCGATATTGAAGTCCTGGCCGAACAGGCCGGGGGCGAACGGAATGACCAGCAGCGTCATCACGCTGGCCATGTAGGTGACGACGGGGGCGAGAGTGAACACTGGGAGGTCGACGCCCGTGGGCGCGAAGTCCTCCTTGGATAGCACCTTGAGCCCATGGACCACGCTCATCGCGGCGCCCCACGGCCCGAGGCGATTGGGTCCCACGCGCAGGTTCATGCGGGCGATGACCTTGAGCTCGAGGTAGATGATCAGGAAAGCGGTGGGCACGGTCATCAGCAGAACCGCCGTGGCGGCCACGAAGAACCGGACCAGCGGCAGGTTCGCGGCCAGGAAGTCCACGAACGGCCCGCCGAGCACGACGATGACGAGAACTGTGCCGACGGCGAGCACGAGCGCAAGCGGCACGAAGATGGCGAGCAATCGCGCCGGGATCGACATCCGGGTCCAGGTCCGCGTAGCGAAGCTCATTTGTCGATGCCGCCCATGACCGGGTCGAGCGAAGAGACGATCGCCATCGTGTCGGCGAGCAAGTTCCCCGGCAGCAGGAGCGGCACGGTCTCGAGGTTGAGCAGACTCGGATCGTGGATGCGGAAGCGGAACGGTTGGTCGCTGCCGTCGCTGATGGCGTAGACGCCCATCATCCCGCGCGGCCCTTCGACCGCCGCCCATGCCCGCCCCGGGCGAGGCCGCAGCAGCCTGGGCAGCTTGGCCATGACCGGGCCGTCGGGCATGTTGTGGAGGCACTGGTCGATGATCCGGATCGACTCGCGTACCTCATCGACCCTGATCAGGTAGCGGGCCAGCGAATCGCCTTCGTCGCGGGTCGGCACGTTGAACTGCAGCTCCGGGTAGACGCTGTACGGATGCGCGCGCCGCACGTCGAAGGCGACGCCGGATGCCCGCAGGTTGCCGCCCGTGACGCCCATTCGCAGCGCGGTCTCGCGATCGAGGACGCCCACCCCGCGGGCCCGCCGGACGAAGATCTCGTTCTCGTTGAGCAGCGTGGCGTTGGCCTCGGTCTGCTTCGCGGCCCGGCTCATCCAGTCGCCCAGGCGGCTCATGAACTCGTGGTTGAGGTCACCGTTCACGCCGCCGATGCGGTAGTAGTTGAACAGCATTCGAGCGCCCGTGACGGCGGCCAGCATCTCGACGATCTCGTCGCGCTCGATGAAGCCGTACAGGATCGGAGTGATCCCGCCCAGGTCGAGTGCCAGGAAGCCCATGTAGAGAGTGTGGCTGGAGAT
>CAZRUC010000131.1:0-6730 GCA_964603175.1 uncultured Anaerolineaceae bacterium | reverse complement strand
GGAGCTCCAGCGCGAACGCGAGGAGTGCTACCACGCCGAGCGGCAGAGCCGGAACACCGACCCGGCCGCACCGGGCCCCGACGGCTCCGGCGGTCACGACCGTCGCAAGGGGCGGGAGGGCCGCTCGCTGCTCTCCGGTCTGCGCGGGCAACGGGCCAGGCGCATGGCCGCGGCGGCCGAGCAGCGCGAGGCGGAGGAGCCGCCCGCGTGAAGATCGGACTCGTCACGCCGTATGTGTACCCGCTGCCGGGTGGCGTGAACCAGCATGTCCGGTTCCTGTACGAAAATCTCCGGCTACGTGGCCACGACGTCAGGATCATCACCAGCAGCCACGGTCTTCAACGCTCCTCCGAGGGCGACGTCATCCGAATCGGCAAGGGCCTGAGCGTGCCGAGCAACGGGTCCGTCGGCACGGTCACGGTCTCGCCGCGGTACATCTCGCAGGTGCAGAAGGTGCTCGATCGCGAGCAGTTCGACCTGCTCCATTTCCACGAGCCGTTCGTGCCCTTCCTGTCCCTGGTCACCCTGCGTGAGTCGACGAGCGTCAACGTCGCCACTTTCCACGCCTACGCGGGCTTCTCGCCGGCGATGGAGCTGGGCAGCAAGCTCCTGAAGGGCTACGCCGGCAAATTGCACGGCCGCATCGCCGTGAGCGCGGCCGCCCGACATTTCATCGACCGCTTCTTCCCGGGCGACTACAAGGTCATCCCCAACGGCGTGGACGTCGCGCACTACCGGCGCGCCGTGCCGATCGCGCGCTGGCAGGACGGCACGCCGAACATCCTGTTCGTGGGCCGCTTCGAAGATCGCAAGGGGCTCATCCACCTCCTCAAAGCCTTCCGGGTGTTGCGTAAGGAAGGGCACGAGTGCCGGCTCCTGGTGGTCGGCTCCGGGCCCCAGGAGCGCGAACTCCGCCGCTACGTCATGACACGCGGCCTCCAGAACGTGGAGTTCCTGGGTCGCGTGAGCGAGTCGGAGAAGACGCAGCTCTTCCGGACCGCAGACATCTTCGTCTCGCCGGCAACCGGACGCGAGTCGTTCGGGATCATCCTTCTCGAGGCCATGGCGGCGGGTGCGCCGATCGTCTGCAGTGACATCCACGGCTACAAAGGCGTGGTGCAGCGCGACAGGCAAGCCCTGCTCGTCCCTCCGGGAGATCGCAAGGCGTTGGCGGGCGCGATCTCCACGCTGCTGGACGATCCCCAGTTGCGCGCGCGAATGGCGGCCAGCGGCCTCGAACGAGTTCAGCAGTTCAGCTGGGAGCAGGTCACCGCGCGGGTCGAGGCCTACTACGGCTTCGTCATCAGAAGGCTCGCCGCGCAAGGCCAGCTACCGGCGGGGTTCCATGCCGAAGTGCCCCCACCAGCTCACCTGGCGATCGGTGAGGCACGCCCAGAGGTAAGCCCGAGCTAGATCGGCTCGGCGGGAGCGGCAGGACCGCCGTCGGGTGCGTCGCCATCGCCCGCGTCGCCGTCGCCCGCGGCCGGTCTCGGTCCATAGCCGACCCTCTGCCGCCAGGCCAGATAGGCCACGATGCCGGCCACTGCCAGCGCCGCCGCAGCCAGGCCAAGCGAATCTAGGCTGGCCAGCGGCACGTGGCTCGATTCCTGCTGGTTCACGGAAAACTGGAAGCCGTAGAGCCAGGTCGGCAACAGCCCCTGATAGACGTTGACGATGGTGCTCGGCATCGGCAACGCCGACAGATTCGGGTACAGAGCTATGAAGGCCACGACCGCGACCGAACAGAAACCGAGCACGAATCGGCGCGGGTCGACCGCGGTGAGGGCGATGAACGCCAGCACCGCGAAGAACGGCAGCAAGATGATCACGACCAGATCGGATGGGACAGGCACCTCGAACAGGAGGTCCCGGGGACCACTCTGCCCGACCCAGAAGAGCAGCACCCCGGCGATGACCACGGGCACGATGAGCTGCACGATCCAGCCGCGTTCTTCGTGACCCTGGCTCTGACGCCGCTCCAGACGCAGCAGCACGGCACCGAGCGCAACGAGGGCCCCGACGAGGATCACCAGGATCATGAAGATTCGGGTTTCGACGCGCAGGTCTCCCGACGTCGCCCCGCAGGCGGTATTGGTATAGAAGTCGCTCAATTGGACGCGAGCCAGGCCGCAGACAGGTTCCTTGAGAAGCCACAGCGCCGCGGGGAACATCAGTGCCAGGGCCGCCGCGACGCGCGCAAGGAGCCACGTGCGCCTCGAGGGTCCATGCCAGATCTCGGCCATGAAGTAAGCGAGGGCTAACAGGAAGAACGGCAGAGCCGTATAGAAGTGGTACTGGAACGCGGCGCGGTCGATGCGTGTCCAGGAGAACCATTGCCAGAAGAAGGCGACGGTGATGAGCGTCAAGCCCAGACTCCGCCGCTTGAAGGCCTGCCAGCAGATGAAGCCCATAGCCGCGATGGCGAGCCACCAGAGGACCGGGTTGCCGCCGTCGTATATGTTCGTGGCGGTCGACTCGGCGTAGTTCGCGTTCTCGAACCAGACGGGCTTGAGGTCCATCGGCCACGCCCACCATGGCGAAGAAGCCGGGTGCCCCGACCGGAGGTCGTTGTGGTAGTTGTACATCTCGATGGTCTGCTGGAAGAGCGTCTTGCCCGTGTGCCCGTTGGGCCAGCCGTCGCCATTGATGCAGTTGCCGTTCTGGTCCGGGTCGGGGCAGAAGATGACCGGTAGACCGAAGGCTTGGTACTGGGTCGAGGCAATCGCCGTCTGCGGCTGCCACGGCATGGACCACGGGACATACGACCCGATGTAGACCGCGATGGGCACGATCAGCAGGCTGGCCACCATCCAGAAAGCGGGGAGGCCCCAGCCGGAGCCGAGACGCAGCCAGCCCTGCGGCGCCGGGGACAGCGCCGGGGACAGCGCCGGGGACAGCGCCCCAGGCGCAACCTGGTCGGCCGGGGCGGCCAGCGGGCCGAACCCGTATCGGCCGCCTACCCAGAATGCAACGGCGGCGGCCACACCGAGTCCGACGCCCTCGGCGCCGATCCGTACCAGGTGGTCGCCGGTTATGTCTCCAATCGGCGTGAGCACCGAGATCCAGGGGAAGACGTGTGTGAGCGTCTGGCTCCCGATCAGCCCACCGAACAGGGCCGCGACCGCGCCCACGACGATCGGACCGGCAGTCGCAAACCAGAACTCCTCCTTGACCCAGGCGACGGGGTGGTAGGCATTCGCGGCAGCGGCGATCGCGGTAATCGCGAGCATGACCAGGAAGAAGGTGTAGTTGGGCGCGCCGAATTGGATCGGTTGTGGCAGGAACGCCAGCGAGAGCGCGAGGATCCCCAGGGTGACCAGGCCTGTGGCGGCTCCGATCAAGACCCGATCCGGGGTCGTATGGGCCCTGAGCGCCCACGAGATCCCCCACCACGCCACGGCCACGGCGACCACCGCAAGGATGGCCATGGCGGGTAGATTGCCGGTGCCCTGGGCTGTGTTCATCTCGGCTATGGCCGTATAGCCCAGGACGCCCGTTCCCGCCGCGAGCGCGAGGATGGTGACGAGCCTGCCCAGGGCCGAGCGAATCAGGATGAGGATGCCGATGCTGGCCATGGCGTAGAGCCCGACCCACTTGGAGGCCAGCGCCAGGCCGAGGATTACACCGATGATCGGCATCACGACCCAGAAGGCCGAGCGGCGCTTCCACACTCCGAGCCACAGCAGCGCAAAAAGCAGATAGGCCAGCAGCAGGAAGCCCCCGACGTAGGTGTCGTTCATGGCGATACGAGATTGAACGAAGAACATGCCGTCGACGGCTGAGAAGAGCGCCACGAGCACGCCTACCGAACGCCTCCGGAAGAGCAGCCGCGCCAGAAGGAAGAGGCAGGCCGCCATGAGAACGCCGAACAGGACCCCGATGATCCGCCAGGAGAACGCGAACTGGCCGATGTCCACGGTCGCGACCTGGCCGTCCGCCGAGACCGCCAGCAGCTGCTCACGATCCGTATTCGGCATCTGGGGAGTTATGTCGGCCCCGACCCCGACCGGCTGGAACGGCAGCTTGGCGTCCGAGAATATCGCGTCGCCGTTGGTCTCGATCGAATAGACCGTCCAGCCTGTGCCGTCGGGCGACTTGCCGACCGCCTGCACGATGCGCGTCGCTTCGTCGAACACCACTTGCGTGACGGGTCCAGGGATGGTCTTGAGGGGCTGGCCGGGGCCCAGTTCGACGGTGCCCTTGTCGGAGGCGATCCTGAACAGCATTATCGAGTTGCCGGCCGCGACATAGGAGTCCTCGGTCCCGGAGGGATTGTCGGTGCGGAGAGCGATCGAGGTCGCCGGCTGGTCGGTGGGGACGGTGGACTCGATGCGAATATGGCGAGCGTCCATCAGGCCGACGCCATCGCGGTACGCGACTGCGACCTGCGGCGCGTCGACCGAGACCGAGATGCCCGGCAACTGACCCTGGTCGACCAGGGCTTGAATGGCGGATACCTGCGTGGCGCTGAGCGGGCCCAGATTCAGTGCCGTTTCGAGGCTCGGTCCCGGAGAGACCTGGAGGGCGGACAGCACCATTCCGGGGTTAGCCGCCACCGTTTTCGCCAGCGCGGTGGAAGGGTCGGCTGCGACTGCCTTTGCGAGCGCGCTCGCTTCGGCCTCCAGGGAATTGGCGGCTGGAGATGACGACGGCGTGGGGCTCGCGTCGGCGGTCGGTGCGAAGACCAGAACCGACGCCCGGGCGTCCAGGGCGGCGAAGTCCGCAGCGCCGGGGACGTTGCCTCGGCCGAGGATCGCTCCCCCACTGATGGTCGTGTCTATGGAGACGACGTCGCCGTTGGCGCCTACGGCCAGCAATATCGAGGCGGAGCCGGCGTAGAGCTTGGTAATCGGGAAGCCGGTCTGAGGAGACAGCTCTACGGGGGCGGTCGGTGCGTTGATCAACCCCAGGCGGACCCGGTCGAGCGAGACCGTATCGATCTGGAATATGTGCCCGTCTTCGGTGCCCACGTAAAGGTTCTGATTGGCGTCGAGTGCTACCGCCAGCGCGCCACCGATCTGGAACGTGGTGATCAGGGCCCTGGTCTGCAGGTCGTAGACGCGGATGCCATCGCTTGCAACCACATACAGCCTGTCTCCCAGCCTCGCATCGGGATTCGAGAGCGCATCGCCCGATGAGCCCGACGTACTCGAGTAGCCGGCGCTGCCCGGGACGATTCTCGGTTGCACGAGCGTGGCTTTGACATTGGTACCGAGGTCGCTGGTCGCGGTGACCTTGTCGTCATCGAAGAGAACGATCCCGCCCGCGATGGCGTACTTGGCCAGGTCGGGGTGGGTCCACTCGTAAATGGAGTGCGGGAGGTCGTATCGCCAGTCTTGCAGGAATTCGGTCGCGGTACGGGCGTGATAGACCTCGTCGAAATGCATCTGGAGCGGCTCGCCGAGTCGGTAGACGCGGATCGTCAGCGTGGCCACGATGAGCAACGCAACCAGCCAGAGGTCGAGCTTGTCGATGCGGCCGCGGGGCTCCGTGTTGAGGGCGGTGGATCGATCCGGCAGCGCAGGACGCCGATAGATGCGGCGCCACAGGCTCATCACCTGGGGAGGGACGTATCTCGGCTGCTCGCCGAAGTCTGGTTCGGCGGGGGCTCCGGAGGCGGATCCTGAAGCGTCGTAATCAGAGGCCGAGCCCGAGGCCGCATCGTCGAATGGAACCGCCAGGGCGGGCTCTCCCTCGAACAAAGGTTGCCAGGCTCCTCCCTCATCCGGGACGACGGCGTCGGATTCGAGCCCGGCGGCCATGGCCTCCTCGGCGAGCGTATCGACGGCCCTTGTCCGGAGCTGGAGCAGCGACCAGACGAGGCCCAGACCCACCGCCACGCCGACGAGAGCGATCGGCCAGATGATGCCGTCGAACCACGTCGCGCTCTCCAGGAAATGGCCCCAGCCGATGAGCAGCCCCGCCAGCTCTTTGCTGCCGGCCATTGCCCCCGGGTTTGCGCTCGCCCAGGTGTCCGAATAATCCGGGATGCCACCGTACTGGACCAGAACGGCGAGCAAGTTGGCCATGTTGGCGACCGCGAGAATCACGTATGCAGCCCGCCACCGCCACGAGATGGCGAGCAGGATCGCGCCGATACCGAAGAACGGGAAGAGATAGCGCTCATGCGAGCGTGTGGGAATGGCGAAGAAGGCGATCGAGAGGATCGCGAGGGCCACGACCAGAGACCGAGGATCGTCGCGCCATGCCGCCCAGAGGCTGACCCCCACCAGGACCGCCAGAAGAGCCGCGTCGCCTACGAATGCCGCCGATATCGGCCCGAACGACTGGGCCAATACCAGCGTCCCCAATCCCACGGCCACCAAACCACAGCCGACAGCAACCGCTCTGAGCTCGCTCCGCCAGACCGCCAGCACAGCGTCGCCGAACCTTCGGTCGCTCGAGTGCGCGGCCGGGTCGGCGGGTTCGCCTTCGGGGCCGGAGTCGGAGCCGGAGCCCAGGGCGGCCGCCGGTGCCGCGACTTGCACCCGGAAAGCCTTGGCCCAGTTCCAGGCCACGACCGCACCGACCGCGAGCAAGGCCACCAGCGCTATCGCAAGCGTCTTGCCCGCCGTCGAGAACCCGATCAGATAGCCGGGCCCGCTGCCGCCGCCCGGATCGACCCATGCGGCGTCGTGGATCCAGGACAGCGTCCGGGACATCGATTCGCCTGTGGCCGTGGCCGCGAGCACCCATGGATTGTACGCGTTCAGGGTCAGATATGGGTACT
>CAZRUC010000130.1:0-6735 GCA_964603175.1 uncultured Anaerolineaceae bacterium | reverse complement strand
GTGCCGGGCAAGATCCCGTTCTGGCACGGCGACGGGCTCGGCCGGCCGATCGAACTCGGACGGGCGCTGGGCGAGTTCGTCCGCGAACTGGAGGTCGATCTCGACCGTGGACGGGCCGGTCGTGAGAAGGCGAGGCGACGGCTCCTCGAGAACCACGACCTCGACGACCTCGCGGCGTCCAACGTTCTGGATTACCTGGACGAAGAACGCGAGATGGCCGGCTCGCTGCCCACCGATCGCCGGATCGTCGTGGAGCGTTTTCGCGACGAGTTGGGCGATTGGCGGATCGTAGTTCTGACGCCGTTCGGCGGACGCGTCCACGCGCCCTGGGCGCTGGCGATCGAATCGCGTCTGCAGGAACGCCTCGGCCAGGGCGCTCAGACGATATGGTCAAACGACGGGATCGCGATTCGTTTGCCCGAGGGCGAGATGGCGGGCGGCTCCTGGGAGGACGGCTCTCTGCGCGACCTTCTCTTCCCCTCGGCCGAGGAGGTCGAGGATCTGGTAGTGGGCCGTCTGGGCTCTTCGGCGATGTTCGCGGCTCGCTTCCGCGAGAACGCGGCCCGGGCGCTGCTTCTGCCTCGGCGTCGGCCCGGGTCGCGCACACCCTTGTGGCAGCAACGCCAGCGATCCGCCGGCCTGCTCGCCGTTGCGAGTCGCTACGGCTCGTTCCCGATCATCGTCGAGACGTATCGCGAATGCCTGGCCGACCTGTTCGACCTGCCAGCCTTGCGCGAGATCCTCGCGGGAGTGGCTCGCCGGGAGATCGAGGTTCGCGAAGTTGAGACGGTCGCCGCCTCGCCCTTCGCCGGCTCGCTGCTCTTCGACTACCTCGCCGCGTACATGTACGAAGGCGACGCCCCACTGGCAGAGCGGCGCGCCGGTGCGCTGGCACTGGACCGCGACTTGCTGCGGGAGCTTCTCGGCCAGGAGGAGTTGCGCGACCTGATCGACCCGGCCGCCCTGGCGGACCTCGAGCTGGCGCTGCAGGCGCTTGTGCCGGAACGGGCGGCTCGTTCGGTTGACGCTCTGCACGACCTGCTTCGGCGCCTGGGCGACCTGTCCCCCGACGAGGTCGTGGCCCGGATCCTGGAGCCGCCGGCCGCCGGCGAGTGGCTGGCCGCGCTGGAGGGCTCGCGACGTGCGATTTTGCTGCGCGTCGGCGGGGAGCCGCGGTGGATCGCGATCGAGGACGCGGCGAGGTTCCGCGATGCGCTCGGAGTGGCGTTGCCGGTCGGAGTGCCTGCGGCGTTCCTCGCGCCGGTCGAATCGGCCCTGGACGGACTCGTGGCGCGCTGGGCGCGAAGCCACGGGCCGTTTCTCGCGCCGGAGCCGGCACGCCGCTGGGCGGTGCCGGTGTCACGGGTCGAGGAATCCCTGACGAAGCTGCTTGACGCGGGCACGATCCTGCGAGGCGAGTTCCGGCCGGGCGGCACGGAGCGCGAATGGTGCGACCCGGACGTGTTGCGCCAGCTTCGGCGCCGTTCGCTGGCGCGGCTGCGCAAAGAGGTCGAGCCGGTCGAGCAGATCGTGCTGGCGCGCTTTCTGCCGGCTTGGCAGCGGGTTGAGGCGGTCGGCGGCAAGGCCTCGACGGTGCAGCGGGACGCGGCCGCCCTCGAGCGCCTCGCGGAGGTCATCGACCAGCTGGCGGGCGTTCCGATCCCCGCGTCGGTGCTGGAGCGCGACGCCCTGCCTGCCCGAATCCCAGGCTATCAGCCGCGGCTCCTCGATGAGCTGGGCGCAATGGGCGAGGTGGCGTGGGTTGGGCGCGGGAGCCTGGGTCGCGACGATGGACGGGTCGTCCTGTACCGGCCGGGCCGTGAGGCGCTCCGCGATCTCGCGGCGGCGGATGTCGAGGCTCCCCAGGGGGATCTCCACATCCAGATCCGCGAGTGTTTGGCGGGTCGCGGCGCCTCGTTCTACCGCGACCTTCAACGGGCCTCGAGTGGAACCCGAGAACGCGATCTGCTCGATGCGCTGTGGGACCTTGTCTGGGCCGGCGAGATTACCAACGACACGTTTGCGCCGCTGCGGGCACTGCGTTGGCGGCGGCCCACGGAGCGGCGGCCACGTGTGGGCAGGCTCCAGCTTGGCCCGCCGGAGGCGGCGGGACGGTGGTCGCTCGTGGACAGGGCTGCGGCGAGCGGTGCAACCGGCGGCGCAACGCAGAGGCTCCACTCTCTGGTGACCGCCTTGCTCGAGCGCCACGGGGTATTGACGCGCGACGCTGTAGCGTGGGAAGAGCTTGCCGGCGGCTTCAGCGCCGTATATCCCGTGTTACGGGCGATGGAGGAAGCCGGCCGGATCCGCCGTGGCTATTTCGTGGAAGGGCTCGGAGCCGCCCAGTTCGCGCTTCCGGGTGCGGTAGATCGCCTGAGGGCGCTGCGCGACCCGTCGCAAACTGCCGGATCGAGGCAACCGACGACCTACCTTCTGGCGGCGGCCGATCCGGCTAATCCGTACGGCGCCGCAATTCCGTGGCCCCGTCGCGGCAAATCGGACCGGCGGCCTCTACAGCGAGCCGCGGGCGCCTATGTCGTTCTCGTCGACGGCGCCGCGGCCGTCTACCTGGAACGCGGCGGGCACTCCATCCAGACGCTCCCGGCATCCGACGACATCGCCGTGGCCGCGAGCGCGCTGGCAGCATTGCGCGATCTGGTGGAAGGCCGCCGACTCCCTGAGCTCGTGATCACCAGGGTGGACGGCGAGCCCGTCGCGAGTTCGCTATGGAAAGCTCGGCTCGAGGAGGCGGGGTTCGTGCCCGGATACCGCGGCTACGTCCTGCGTTCCGCCGCGAGGAGGGTCGTCGCCGCCGGTCGAGGCCTGGCCCCCGGAACGGCCACTGACGACGCCTACTGGCGCCGCGCCCCCGGTCGCAGGGAGACGGAACGGTGAGTCGCATCGAAATCGAATCCATGCCCGGCGGGTTGGGTTGGGTCGTCAGCGTGACCGTGACCGACCGTGGCAGCAGCCGGGATTTCGAGGTCCGCGTGAGCCAGGACGAACTGGCGCGCTTCGAGCCCGGGGCGAGCGACGCGACTGATCTGGTCCGCCGCTCGTTCGAGTTCCTCCTGGCGAGAGAGCCGAAGGAGTCGATCCTGCCCGCGTTCGGGCTGTCCACGATCGTCCGCTACTACCCGGAATACGAGCGCGAGATCAGGCGGCGCGGCCCGACCTACTAGAACCGTTCCGGGATGTCCGCAGTCTTGATATTCCCGGCGTACAACCCCAGAAAAGCCTCCACGACATCGCGATCCCACTGCCGGCCGTCGTCGGCGTCGAGGCGTTCGAATGCCTCCATGACTGGGACCGCGGCTCGGTAGGGGCGGTCGCTCGTCATCGCGTCGAAGGCGTCCGCCACGGCAACCACGCGAGCCGCCAGCGGGATCTCGGAACCCTTTAGCCCATACGGGTAGCCTGTTCCGTCGAAATGCTCGTGGTGATGCAGAACCGCAGGTTCCGGCCCCTCAAAGGCCCGGAGCGGCCGCAGGATCTCGGCGCCGACTTCGGGATGCTGGCGCACAAGGTCGAACTCTTTGCGGTCGAGCGCCCCCGGCTTGTGGAGCACACGGTCCGGCACGGCTATCTTGCCTAGATCGTGAAGCAGACCGCCAAGGCGGACCCCTTCGAGGGCTTCGTCTTCCATCCCCAGTCGAGCGGCTACGCCTACCGCCCGGTCGGCCACGCGGTGCAGGTGGCCTTCGGTGTACTGGTCGCGCGCTTCGACGGTCCGGGACAGCGACACCAGAACGGCTTCGGCACTGACCAGATGGTCGGTCAGGCGCTTCGTCCGCAGCAGTGAACGGACTCGCGTGAGCAATTCCTCGATGTCGAACGGCTTGCCGATGAACTCGTCCGATCCGGCTTGCAGGGCCTGCAGCCTCTGCTCGCGCGATGAGGAACCCGTGACATGGATAACCGGCGTGAGATGTGTCGCCGGATCGTTCTTGATGGCCTGGCAGATCTCGATTCCGTTCGCGCCCGGCATCGAGATGTCGAGGATGAACAGATCGGGACGGACGTGCTCCGCGAGCTGCGGCACCAGCTGGCCGGTGGCAGCCTCTACGACCTCGTAGCCGGCGCGCTCGAGAGTCTTGCGCAGGAGCTCACGGGCGATCCGCTCGTCGTCTGCGACCAGGATCGTCGCCGGCCATTCGGCGCACAGGGGCTCGCGTAGATGTTTGTCGACCATACCCGTCCTCTTCCCCCCGTGACGCTCAGGCTGACGGCTCGTTGGCGATTGTGTGGGCGGGGCGGCGGAAGTTCGGCGGGGGCGCGATTGGGTTGGGCCTGGCGGAACGCGCTTCGCCGATTATGCGCCGCCGAGGCCCAAGAAGGTTCGGACTCGGGCGCGCATCACTCGGCGGAAAGCATCGCCGGTGCGTTCCGGGCTGCGTTGCCAGTGCTCGCGCCACTGCCTCGCAGTCGCGCCGCCCGACCGGGCAATCCCCGGCCAAGCCTGCGGCATGAGGAAGCGGAATGCCCCAGGATTGCGCCACATCCAGGGCACCGCCGCCCAGACGAACACGAAGTAGTCCACTCGAGGCGGCCTGGGGAACCCGAACAGCACCTGGAGCTGCACGAGCGTCGCCGGTAACGTGAAGACAGTCAGGACGGCGGCGACGACCAACCAAACGATGCCCCAGAGGCGGCCACGAGGGGAGAGGAGTGGCAAGAACAGGGCCGGTACCCACTTGACCGTCGTGCCCATTGCCCAGAGCAATCCCGCCCCGGCGGGCCCAACGAACTGGGACCCAAACAGCAGCAGCGCAAGTGGCAGATTGATGTTGCCTGTGTCGAGATTGGCGGCGATCGGAAAAGCGAGAAACGTCAGAAGGATCGCCGTAGTTATCGGACGCCGTTTGTAAGCCCAGTGGATGGACCAGAGCAGGCCGATCACGGTCGCTCCCCGCCAGGCGAACCAGGCCACGTCCCAGGGCAGCAGGGACCACGGAACGAATAGAGGCAGCATCCACGGGGAATAGACATACGGCATGAACGGGCCGGTGGGGTGGTAGGGGTCGCCGCCGTTTACCCAGAGTCGACCGGCAGCCCAGTAGGCCCGCGCGTCGGCCCCCGCCGGCTCGCCGCGAGCGATCAAGCAGGCCAGCATGAAGCCCGCCAGAACGCCGAGCAGGACGATGATCGCCAGCCGCTTTGGATCGCGGATTCGAGCCGTTTCGCGGCGAATTGCGCGGCGGAAGACACCGACGCGACGCCGGGTGGGACGGTCTACCTTGGCGGCAGCGGGGAGGTTTGCCATCCGCTCGGAGACGTGGCCGGACACCCGCGCCAGGCGGGCCGAAACCTCGGAGCGACCTCGACGCGAGGCTGCGGCGACCCGATCGATGACCATGGGGTTGGTCGCCGGCTGCGCCGCTTCTCCGTCGCCCCGATCCGGAGCACGCGGACCTGTCAGCACGTCAGCTGGAACTCCATAAATGCCTCCTCCGGCTGCGCTGGAGGGATCATGCGGGCCGGTACACGCCATTGCAAGTGTCGATGCGACTTGCCGGTGCCTGTTGCGCGCCTGCAGCGGTCGGGCGCTCAGCGGAGGTAGGTCTTGCCGCAGGTGTCGCAGACGGTATAGACCGCATGAGCCTCCCGAGCGTGACCAGCTACGTGGAGCAAACCCAGGCAGCCTTTCGTCGGGCATTTCCAGACCCAGAAGCGGTCTTCGTCCCCCAGGCGTTGCGACTCAGCCTGGATCTTCTCCCTGAGGCCCTTGTGCGCCGCGACCGTCGCCTCGACGTGGCGGGCGCGCTCCTCGTCGGGCTCGCTGGAGTAGGGGTAGTTCTGGGCGATGTTCGATGACACTGCTTCACCAAATCGAACCGGTGGCCGGGGCGTGTGAGCGCGGCGAGCCACCGGTGAGCCGAGTATAGACCCGCCCCGATCGCGGCCGAGGCGCACGCGATCCGCTACGCGGTCGCATCCGCGCCCGGCTCCCGCTAGGCTATCGCTCCGATGAGTCGATCGATCGTCTCCATGCTGGCCGCCACGTTCGTGCTGCGGGTCAGCACGTCAATCACGGCGGGCTTGCTCGTCTTCTTCGTCAATGACCTGACGAGAAGCTCCGGCGGCGGACAGGGGTCGATCGCGATTCTGCATGGCGGCTTCTACGCCACGGAGCTGACCGGCGCAATCGCTTTCGGGATTCTCGCCGACCGCTACGGCCGCAAGGTGATCATGCTGCTCGGGCCGCTCTTCGGGTCGGTGGCGGTTCTGATGACGGGCATGACCACGGCGATGCCGGTGCTCTTCGTCACCAGGCTCCTCGAGGGGAGCTCCACGGCCGCGTCCATCCCTTCGACTTTGGGCTTCATCGCCGCCGAAACGGCTGACGACGAGGCGCTCCGTGGCCGCGTAGTCTCGCTCTTCGAGCTGGTTTCGCTCGGCGGCATGCTGGCCGTGGGGCCGGCTCTCTCGGGCGTGCTGTGGGATGCCGTGGGCCGGCCGGCGTTCTTCCTCAATTGTGGCCTGTACCTCGTGGCTCTGGCTCTGTACGCGTATGGGGTGTCCGAAGTGCCTCGCGAACGGCCCGAGGAGATCGCGGCTCGGAAAGAACGGCCGGCGAGCGGCGAGATCGCGCGCTACTGGCGGATAGCGACCAGCCGTAGCGTCCTGATGTTCGCGCCGACCTGGCTCGCGATCAACGCGGTTTTGGGCCTTTGGGGAAACCAGGCGCCGCTATTGCTGACAGGCAACAAGCACGATCCGAGCCAGTTCCTGATG
>CAZRUC010000129.1:0-6743 GCA_964603175.1 uncultured Anaerolineaceae bacterium | reverse complement strand
TTCTGAGCCGACGGCAACCCACTCCCCAGCCTTGCGGTTACGAGACAACGAGCAACTCCACGGATCTCAAAGGCGACAGACGAGGAAATTCTGGTGGCGATCGACGTTATCGAGCTCTCGGACGAGCGCTGGCAGCGCCACGACTTCTACATGCGGCTCGCCTTGGTCGTGGAGTCCGGGGCAAAGTGTCTGGGCTCCCACGTCGGTGCGGTGATCGTCCGTGACAACCGTGTCCTAGGCAGCGGTTACAACGGAACCCCGGCCGGTTACGCCAACTGCACGGAGGCCGAGCGAGGTTGCCGGCGCTGTGCGCTTCGCCTGGAGCAGCCGAGCGCCGGGATCGCGGGTCGGCTGTACGACATCTGCCTCTGCGTGCACGCCGAACAGAACGCGATGCTGACCGCGGCCCGGTTCGGCACAGCCCTGGACGGGGCATTCCTGTACACAACGGTCCAGCCCTGTTTCAACTGCCTCAAAGAGCTCATGCAGGTCCGTCTGTGCGGCGTCGTATTTCAGCGGCAGTGGAAGGCCGGCCACCCGGACTACGAGTGGGTTTCAACCGAATATGCGCGCCTGGTCGATCACTATCGATCGAGCGGGTACCTCTTCGCCCGCCTCGGCCAAACCGATCCCCTGCCGGCCGTACAGCTCGAGACCGGCCAGCCCACCTGAGCGATCAGCCGATCGCGACCATGCGCTCCAGCGCGACGCGGGCTTTCGCGGCCACGTCCGCGGCTACGTCGATCTCGTAAACGCCGCGGAGCAGCGAGTCGCGGATCGTCTCGAGCGTGGTCAGCTTCATGTACTGGCAGATCGCCTTGCGGTTGACGGGCACGAAGCGCTTGCCGGGAGCCATTCGCTCGAGCCGGTGGAGGATTCCGACCTCGGTCGCGACCAGGAAGCTGTGGGCGCCCGAACGCTCTGCGAAGGTGACCATTCCTTCCGTCGAGAGGATATGGGCGTCGTCGCCGGCAGCCTCTATGACCTGGGTCGTGCAGCCGCACTCGGGGTGGATCAGCAACTCTGCTCCGGGTTCGGCGCGTCGCCATTCCGCGACGTCGGCCAGCCGGATCCCCGCATGAACGTGACACTCCCCCAACCAGATGGTCAGCTTGCGACCGGTCACGCGCTCGAGCCACATGCCCAGGAACATGTCGGGCAGAAAGAGTATCTGGCGGTCGTCGGGGATCGCCTCGATCACGGCGCGGGCATTGCTCGACGTGCAGCAGTAGTCGCTCTCGGCCTTCACGGCCGCGGTCGTGTTCACATACGAGACGACAACGGCGCCAGGGTGCTGCGCCTTCCAGGCCCGCAGTTGTTCCGCGTCGATCGAATCCGCCAGCGAGCAGCCCGCGGCCAGATCCGGCAACAGCACCCTTTTCGTGGGCGAGAGGATCTTCGCGGTCTCGGCCATGAAGGCCACGCCGCAGAAGACGATCGTGGTCTGGGCGGCAGCAGCAGCCAGGCGGGAGAGCCGGAGCGAGTCGCCGACGTGGTCGGCTACGTCCTGGACCTCGGCGCGTTCATAGCTGTGGGCCAGGATCACCGCATCCCGCTCGCGGGCGAGTTCCCGAATCTCGGCCTGCAGCGCGGGGAATGACGCGGGGTCGCCGGGCGGATCGACTGCGATATCTGCGGCTGCCGACGCCCGGCTGGTGGCGGTGCCGGCCCCGGTCACGGCGCCACCTCGAGCGAGACGTCGAGCGCTCTCGGCGAATGCGTCAGCGCTCCCATCGAAACGAAGTCGACGCCCGTGAGGCCGACCTCTCGAAGATTCGACAGCGTTATCCCGCCAGAAGCCTCAGTCTCGACTGCACCGCGACAGAGGGCCACCGCCTCGCGCATCTCATCGGTCGTCATGTTGTCGAGCAGGATCCGATCGACGCCAGCGGCCAGCGCCGTTCGAACGTCGTCGAGCGTTTCGGCTTCGACTTCCAGGCTGAGCTTCGACTGAGCCTTTCGCAGCCGGGCGACGGCGACCGGAATCCCGCCCGCCAGGCGCAGGTGGTTGTCCTTGACCAGGAGCGCTTCGCCCAGGTTGAGGCGGTGGTTGCGGGCGCCGCCGCATCGGACCGCGTACTTCTCCAACTCACGAAGCCCGGCCGTAGTCTTGCGCGTGTCAAGCAGAATCGCGCCGGTGCCATCGAGTTCCACGGCGCAGCGCGCCGCCAGAGTGGCGATCCCGGAGAGCCGTCCGAGCAGGTTCAGGGCAGTCCGCTCGCCGGCGAGAATCGCTCGAGCCGGTCCGGCGATACGGGCCAGCTCCACCGGCACCTCGTCCAAATGGTCGCCGTCGGCGTGAGCGGACGTGACGACTACCCGCGCATCAAGCGCGGAGAAGACCGCGGCCACGACGCCAAGCCCACACACGACGCCCGGCTCCTTCTGCAGCAGCGTCATTTCGCACGTGGCGTCAGGCCCGAAGAGCCCCTCGCTCGTGGGATCGCCGGCGGCGAGATCCTCGGCGAGGGCTGCGGCCACGACCCGTGCCACAGCTGCGGGATCGGGCGGGCGGACGCCGCCGTCACGGGACGCGGCAACGGGCGGAGTGGTGGGCAACTTCAAGTCCAGTGCTCCAATGTCAGCTCCCCACCACACGTCAGGACGAAGTGCCCTTCGAGCGCGGGGTTCGGAACGGGGGCGTCGGTGCGGTAATGGACGCCGCGGCTCTCGGTGCGGGCGAGCGCGAAACGTGCCACCAGCGATGCTAGCGGATCGGGGCTGCGGGCGAGATCGGCGAGGCCGACAGGATCGCGAATGACCCCGGCGTCGCGCCAGACCTGGCGGCGCAGCTCTTCGGACGCGACTCGCGCCGGAGGAAGAGCGGACTGCGGAAGCGGCCCCGGAACTAGGTCGTCACCAGGCGCGATCGGTTCGTCGAGCGCAGCCAGGGCAGCGCGGCGGCCGAACACCAGGCATTCGAGCAGCGAATTCGAAGCCAGCCTGTTGGCGCCGTGAACTCCGGTGGCGGCACATTCGCCGGCCGCATAGAGCCCCGCAATGTCGGTGCGTCCCTCGAGGTCGGTGACCACGCCGCCGATCGTGTAGTGCGCCGCGGGAGAAACTGGAACCGGCTCCCGGGCCGGATCGAACCCGGACTTCTCGATTTCTTCCATGAGCCAAGGGAAACGCGTCCGCTCGATGGAGCGCAGATCCAGGAAGGCGCCGCCCTTCTTGACGATTGCGCGGGCAACCTCGTCGCGGGGAGCGAGCTCGTCAACGAACCGCTCCCCGGACGCGTCGAGGAGAGTCGCGCCCTCGCCCCGCAGCGCCTCGGTCAGCAGCAGGCGCGAGCCCGCTAGCACCGTGGGATGGAATTGCATGAACTCGAGGTCCGCTATGGACGCGCCAGCCGCGTAGCAGATTGCGATGCCGTCCCCGATCTGCCCCTCGGGGTTGGTGGTGCGCTCCCACAATGCCGCCGCGCCGCCCATCGCCAACAACGTGGCACGCGCGCCGATCGGGCCGCCGGGAGTCATCACTCCCAGGCACCGGCCGTCCTCGACCCACAGCCCGAGAACGCTCGTGGCCTCGCGGATCGCCACTCCCTCCGTCATGGCCGCGCGACGGCCGAGCAAACTCGTGACCGCCCAGCCCGTGGTGGCGCCCTCGACGCTGGAGACCCGCCTCCGCGAGTGCCCACCCTCCAGGCTCAGTTCCGGGTCGAACGGCACGCCGAGCGCGATCAAGTCGCGCACCCGGTCGGGGCCTTCTTCGGTGAGCACGCGCACTGCGCTGGGCCGGCAGAGGTCGCGGCCCGCTCGCTCCGTGTCCACGGCGTGGAGCGTGGCCGTATCGTCGTCGCCCACCGCGCCGGCAATCCCGCCCTGAGCGTGCCAGCTGGACGAGTCGGGCGCATGGCCCTTGGTCAGCATGAGTACGTGCGCGCCCTGGCCGGCAGCTGTGAGCGCGGCCGTCAGCCCCGCGGCTCCGGCTCCGACCACCAGCAGATCGATTCTTGTTTCTGGCACGACCTAGCGCTCGTGGCGAAGGGAAACCGCTCGCCTGTAGGACGCTGCGTACTGCTCGGCCGGGCCGGCCTCCCAGGACCAGTCGATCGCCATGCTGCGATCGACCAACGCCGCCCACTGCTCGCCCCCGCGCCGGAAGTGCGCCATCGCCCGCATGCACGCGTCCACCAGAGAGGCGGTCGTCGGGTTGGAGAAGACGAAGCCCGTCCCCTCCTCCGGGCAATCGTCCACGTCCTCGATCGTGTCGGCCAGCCCGCCGGTCCGGTGGACGATCGCCGGCGTCCCGTACCGGAGGGCGATCATCTGACCCTGACCGCACGGCTCGAAGCGCGACGGCATCACGTAGAAATCGGAGCCGGCGTAGATACGGCGGGCGAGCGAGCGGTCGAAACGCGCCAGGGCCGCCACCTGGTTGGGGTGCGCGCGACCGATCCGCTGTAGCCCGGCGACGAGCTCCGGATCGCCCGTGCCGAGCACGACAATTCGCGCTCCGTCTTCGAGCAACTCGGCGGCGGCCCCGGTCAGCAGGTCGAAGCCCTTCTGCGGATCGAGCCGACCGATCATCCCCAGAACCGGCCCGTCGTCCTCGGGGTTGAAGCCGATCTCGGTGAGCAGCTCCCTGCGGCACACGGCCTTGCCGGCGAGATCGGACCGCGAATACCTGGCCGGGATTGCGTCATCCGTGGCCGGATCCCAGACGGTCATGTCGAGGCCGTTGAGAATGCCGCCAAAACGGTTTCCGAGCTTCTTGAGCACGGGGTCCAGGTCCATGCCGAAAGCAGGCGTCAGGATCTCACGGGCGTAGCCCGGGCTGACGGTGTTGACCAGCTCGGCCCGTTCGATGCCTTCGCGGAGCAGCTGCAGGCCGTTCGCGGCGGGCTTCAGCAGGACTTTGACCTCGTCCGGGAACGCGAGACCGGCGACCTGACTTCGAGACAACCAGCCCTGATACGCGAGGTTGTGGATAGTGACCATGACCGCCGCGTTCGAAATGCTCGGATAGGCGGCGTAGGCGATGTCTCGCAGGATCACGGCGGCCATGGCCTGCCAGTCGTGGAGATGGAGGACGTCGACCCGGCGGTCGTCCGCCAGAAGCGCCTCGAGGGCGGCCCGGCACAGGAGACCGAAGCGCCAGCCATTGTCGGGGTAGTCGCCGTCCTGGTCGCCGTAGAAGCCATCCCGGTCGAAGGCGGGCGGGTGGTCGATGAGCCGAACCCTGTAGCCACGGGCGTCGAACTCGACGAGCGAAACCTCCGTCACGCCGCTAGGCGCGAGCGGGTCGGGCACCGAGAGTGGCGTCGTCGTCGCGCCGGCCGGAATGGCCACGCCACGGTAGCGGGGCAGGAAGACGTCTACCGGCGGTTCGACGAACCCGAACGGCCCGGTACCCGGCCCTACCCCCATCACGCCACCGGTTCCGCGCCACACTTGGGACTGGAGTACCTGGTGACCCATCGCCCCGACTTCGCCAGGCCCGGGTTCGGCGGCGGCGCCAAGCGCACCCACCGCCGCGACCGCTCGCGCAAGCGCATCGACCACGTCCCCCAGGCCTCCGGTCTTGGCCCACGGCTCGCATTCGGCGGCGATGCAGACAACGCGCATCTATGTGGCTCCAGTGGTTCCGAACTAGCGGCGATCCTGTGCCATGGTAGTCGGAGGGACAACGAACGGCACCGTCGGCGGCGGTCAACGAGGTGAACTTCGCCGTCGGCTATGATGCGGCAGATGGAGCCTCTTGTTCGAGTTCCCACTCTGCCCGGGGCATCTTTCCGTCTACCGCCCCAACTGGAAGGCTTGCGCCGGCTCGCCTACAACATGTGGTGGAGCTGGAACCCGCGAGCCCGCGCGCTCTTCAGCCGCATCGACGGGCTGGCGTGGTCGCGCTATCGCAACCCGGTAGAGGTGCTGTCTCAGCCGATCGGCTGGTTGGATCTCCTCGACGACCCGGTCTTCATGGCCGAATGCAGCCAGGTCCTGGCCGAATTCGATCGCTACATGGCCAGCGGTAGCGAGCACTGGTTCAACCGCGAACACGGTTCCGCCCTC
The DNA here is from genome assembly GCA_964603175.1 of uncultured Anaerolineaceae bacterium. Classification (GTDB taxonomy): domain Bacteria; phylum Chloroflexota; class Limnocylindria; order Limnocylindrales; family CSP1-4; genus Fen-1039. The sequence continues at coordinate 726 of CAZRUC010000129.1, read as the reverse complement.
GACGGCCCGATTGCCTACTTCTGCGCCGAGTACGGCTTCCACGAATCGCTCGGCATCTACTCCGGCGGACTAGGAGTGCTCGCGGGCGACCATGTCAAGTCCGCCAGTGACATGGCGCTGCCGTTCGTGGGTGTTGGGCTGCTATACAAGCATGGGTATTTCCGCCAGACGATCGATGCGGATGGCCATCAGGAGCACGCCTACCCGGACTACGAGTTGACGCGGCTGCCGATCCAACGAGTGGTGGGCTTCCAAGGCGACCCGCTCACGATCCACCTCGACCTGCCGGGACGGGAGCTCGCGGCGGCTGTGTGGTGCGTCCAGGTCGGGCGCGTGCCGGTCCTGCTGTTGGACACCGACATCCCCGACAACGACGAGTCCGACCGCCCGATCACCCACATCTTGTATGTCCGGGGCCGCGAGATGCGGCTACATCAGGAGCTGGTGCTGGGTGCGGGAGGCGTTCGAGCCATCAAGGCCCTCGGCATCGAGCCCTCGGTCTGGCACCTCAACGAGGGCCATTCGGCATTCCTTCTCGTGGAGCGCACCCGCGCCCTGGTCGAGAAGGGCATAGCGGTCGAGGAAGCCTTTCAACGGGTGATCGGGTTCCCAAGGGGCGTCAATGGCTGTCGGACGTGTCGAGTTTCACCAACTGCACGCCCGCAATGTATCGAGCGAGCATCTTCTTAGGAATGGTTTCGCCGGCGAGCACGTAAAGAGGCGTGG
>CAZRUC010000128.1:0-6782 GCA_964603175.1 uncultured Anaerolineaceae bacterium | reverse complement strand
GGAACTGGCGGGTGACGCTGAAGTCGCCCCACGCCGCGGGCAGGCTCGGATCGATTCGAAGGCCGTTGTGCTCGGCTCGTATTCCGAGGATCCACTGGCTGATGGCAACAAAGTTCCAGGCCGCGGTGCCGCTCAGCCAGGAGTTCTTGGCTTCGCCATGGGTCGGCGCGTCCTTCCCAGCGATCATCTGAGCGTAGACGTAAGGCTCACAACGGTGAATCTCCGAGATCGCCTCGCGCGCCGACGGGTTGATGCGCAGGTAGTAGTCGAGAGCGCCGTCGCCGTTGCCGGCCATGGCCTCCCCGATCATCAGCCAGGGGTTGGTGTGGCAGAAAATCCCTGCGTTCTCCTTGTACCCCTCGGGGTACGTGGAGATCTCACCCAGGTTGATGTGGTAGTAGCTGTAAGGAGGCTGCTGCAGGACGATGCCGTGCGGAGTCGCGAGCCGATCGCGTACCGAGGCAAGCGCTCTGTTGGCGAGCCCGTTCTCGAGGCCGATCCCTGCAACGATGCAGATGCCTTGCGGCTCGATGAATATCTGTCCTTCGTCGTTCTCGGCCGATCCGATGACCTTGCCGTAGTAGTCGTACGCCCGCCGGAACCAGTTGCCGTCCCAGCCGGCAGTTTCGACCACTTTGGTCATGACCGAGGACGCCTTCCGGCAGCGCTCCTCCTCGACTTTGTCGTTGCGTCGGCCCGCTATACGGGTCATCTCATTGGCCGCCAGGACGAACAGGCCGCCGATGAAGACGGACTCCGCAACGCCGCCACCCTTGTTCTCAGTCGTCTGGAAGGACTCGCCGGGCGTGTCTGAGAAGCAATTCAAATTGAGACAGTCGTTCCAGTCGGCTCTGCCGATGAGAGGCAGCCCATGAGGACCGAGTCGGTCCAGGGTGTAGCCGAGCGAGCGCTGGAGATGGTCGTAGAGCGTCTTCTCGGAGCCGGGGACGTTGTCGAATGGCACCGGCTCGTCGAGGATGCTCGTGTCCCCCGTCTCCTTGAGGTAGGCCGCCACGCCGAGTACGAGCCACGCCGGATCGTCGTTGAAGCCGCCGCCGACATCGTTGTTGCCGCGTTTCGTGAGGGGTTGGTACTGGTGGTACGCCCCTCCTGTTTCCAGCTGCGTCGCGGCGATGTCCAGGATGCGCTCGCGTGCACGGGCCGGGATCATGTGGACGAAACCCAGGAGGTCCTGGTTAGAGTCGCGGAAACCCATGCCGCGGCCGATGCCCGACTCGAATCCGGACGCGGAGCGCGACATGTTGAACGTCACCATGTTCTGATAGGCGTTCCAGATGTTGACCATGCGGTCCACGTGCTCGTTGCCGGTGTGGACCTGCACGATCCCCAGCAGACCGCTCCAGTAGTCACGCAAAGCCTCGAAGGCCGCCTCGACCGCCGCCGGCTGCAGGTACTTGTCGATGACGGGCTTCACGGTCCGCTTGTTGATCGTCTGGGAGTTCGGCGGGTCGAATTTGTCGTCCCGAGGGTTCTCCCAGTAGCCGAGCAGGAAATCGACTTCCTTCGTCTCGCCCGGGGCGAGCTCGAGCTCCACATGATGCGAACCCATCGGCTGCCAGCCGTGGGCGATCGAATCGGTCGACTTGCCCGTCTCCACTACGATCGGGCGATCCCAGCTGCGGTAGGCGCCCAGGAAAGCGTCACGGCTCGTGTCGAAGCCGGCTTGCGGGGCGGAGCAGGCGAAGTAGGCGAAGTGATCGCGGCGCTCGCGGTATTCGGTCTTGTGGTAGATGACGCCGTCCACCACCTCGACCTGGCCGGTGGAGTAGTTCCGCTGGAAGTTCGTGTTGTCGTCCTGGGCTTCCCAGAGACAGAACTCGATCGAACTGAAGAGGGAAAGCCTGGCGGCGGAGTCGCGATCGTTTGTCACGCGCACCCGCCAGATTTCGAGGTTTTCGCCGAGGGGGACGAAATAGGTCGTCTCGGACCTGATCCCCTTGTAGCGTGAGCCGATGATCGAGTAGCCAAGCCCGTGCCGGCAGCTGTAATCCTCGAGCTCGTTCTGCGTCGGCTGCCAGCTCGGGCTCCAGAACTCGCCCGTCTCGTCGTCGCGCAAGTAGACGTAACGACCGCCCAGGTCCAGCGGAGCGTTGTTGTAGCGATACCGGCTCAGACGGCGCAGGCGCGCGTCCCGATAGAAGGAGTAGCCGCCTGCGGTATTCGAGATGATCCCGAAGTAGGCCTCACAGCCCAGGTAGTTGATCCAGGGCAGCGGCGTATCGGGGCGAGTGATGACGTACTCGCGCCTCTCATCGTCGAAGTGACCGTAGCGCACGATTCTCCTCTCGACCAGGTTGCTGAAGCCGTGTTCTCGTCTCGGCCGACGCGAGACCGCCACGGGAGGCGGCTACCCAGTCGGACTGGGTGCGTGCCCATCGTGATGAAGCCCGTCGCGCGCCCCGGGCACATTACCATTCCGGCGCTTCGTGCTGCTGGCCCCTCTCACCGAAATGGTTACGAACAGGGTTCATTGCCAGGGGTGATCGCCGCGCTGAGTCTCGGAGCTGTCGATGCGCCACCGCCACTGAGGCCCGGTCCGCCAGTTGCGCTTCTGAGAACCCGATTCGCTCGCGGAGTAAAGTGACAACGTGAACCCCCGCATCGCGCGCGTCCATCGAAGAAGCGATCGAAGCAGTCCCACGGCGCCGCCGATCGCCGCGCCCGACGACGCTCCTGCCGCGCCAATCCCGTCGAACCCGTTCGGCGCCGACCTGCACAAAGTCATCGTCGACAACATGGCCGACGGCGTCTACTACGTCGATACCGAGCGGACGCTCACTTACTGGAACCTCGGAGCAGAGCGGATCTCCGGGTATTCCGCCGCGCAGATAGTGGGCCGGCACTGTTACGACAACATCCTGGCTCACGTGGACGACCAGGGGCGCTCGCTGTGCCATTCGCTGTGCCCTCTTGCGGCCACGATGCTCGACGGCGAGCCCCGAGAGGTTTCCGTCTGGCTCCGTCACGTCGGCGGCTATCGAAAACCCGTGCGCCTACGGACCGCTCCGGTTCGCGACGCGACGGGCACGATCGTCGGCGGCGTCGAGGTCTTCTCCGACGCTTCGGCCGTGGTCCAGGCCGTGGAAGATGCGAACCGAGCGCGTCGGGACGCGCTGACCGACGAGCTGACGGGTCTACCGAACCGGCGCATGTTCGATGCCGCGCTGAGTGGCCGTCTCGAGAATCTCGGCCGCTACGGCTGGCACTTCGGGCTGCTCATCGTCGACATCGACCACTTCAAGAAGGTCAACGACCTGCATGGCCACGCCACCGGCGATGCAGTGCTGGAGGCGGTCGGAGCCACTATCCAGGGCGCGGTCCGAGCGGGCGACGTCGTGGCTCGCTGGGGAGGCGAAGAGTTCGCGGTGCTGGTCGAAGCCTCCGACGATCCCGGCTTGCGAGAAACGGCCGAGAGAATACGGGTCCTGGTGGCCCAGTCGGAAGTTCGGCGCGAGGGCGTCTCCGTTGTCGTACGCGTTTCCGTGGGCGGGGCGCTCGCAGCCACGATCGACACCCCCGAGAGCTTGTTCGCCCGCGCAGACGGCGCGATGTACGCCGCCAAACATGCCGGCCGCAACCGCATCGAGATCGCCGAACTGATTTGAGCGACTGGAGCAGCTGCGTCCTTAGGGGGTCAGCAGCGTTCTCCAGGACTGGCCACCGTCGGACGTCGCCATGAGGTCGGAGATCTGCTGGCAGGGAACCGATCCGTCTCCGATTACGACACACGAGATTCGGTTGCCATTCAGCCACCCATCCGTCGGGCTCACAAACGAGGCCTTCCCGGCCGCTCCCTCCACGCCCATGCCCCCCAACGGAGCCCACATCAGGCCCCCGTCGACGCTCTCCTCGGCCGCGCCATGTTGCCCGTCCACAGTGACGGCCGTGTCGAACGCAATCCAGTGCCCCTCGCCGATCCAAGCGAAGCTATAGCTGGCGGCGGGGCTCAGCCCAACAACTGTCCCGGACGAGGTCCACGTCTTCCCGCCGTCGGAGCTGACGGCCAGGTTCCATTCTCCATAGGAGTTGGAAAGGGCACGCAGACTGCCGTCCGAACCTCGGTCCACCATGAGCAGTCCCGTCGATGCCATCGCGCCGGCCGGCACGGCCTTCGCGGCGGGAAGCGGGCCGTTGACCCAGGTCTGGCCTCCGTCCGTGGTCACGTAAATGCTGGGAACGCCGGCCAAGCTCAAGCCGTAGCCGAAGGAGCCACCGTCGAACGTCGCGTCCATCAGACAAGGCCCGTCCTTCGGCGCCGACCAGGTAACCCCACCGTCCGCCGTGGACGCATGCCTGCAGACTGTCTTCCAATTGGTCATGTCGGAGGTATCGGCCCCCCCGTAGGCAACCGCCGAGTACAACTCTCCATGCTTCGCGTCGCGGAAATGGAGGCTGGGGGAGCTCATCATGCCAGGGGATGATCCGATCAGATCATCAGGCGTGGCGCCCAGGTTGGCCACCGAGGAGTTCCATGACCTGCCCCCGTCACTCGTGGAGAACACGGTAAGCGACTGGAAGACCCCCGGTGCGGCGGATGAAGAAACCAGGAACCCTCTGTTCGCGTCAACGAATTGGATCTGACCCCAATCGGGCAATACCCGCGGCTCGGACCATGTGGCGCCACCATCCGATGTCATGCGGAGCTCGTTGCCACCCGATCCGGCTATCTCGACCCAGCCCACGTTGGCATCTACCCGTCCCATCGATCCGATGATGCCTTGCGGCGCGATCACCGGCTGCGGCGTTTCTGTCACAGGGAACGTGACATCCGGCCCCACGACGAACGGCGACATGGTCGGCTGCGGCGAGGCAGGCCAGGCCGGCGCACCGCCGATGCCAGTCCAGGTCGTTCCGCCATCGCGCGTGGAGTAGATATACGTCGAGACGTCGGCCGAAGCCATCATGGCTGCATTGGAGGACATTACCCAGACGTCCTCCTGCGAGGCCCACTGGGCCATGCTCACGCTGGCCGGCAGACCTTTGGTGGGGTAACTAAGCCAACTCACGCCGCCATCGAAGCTCGCCTGGAATGAGTCCGGCATGCTGGAAACGGTCGAGCCGTAGCTGCCTCCGCCCATATAGCTCGGCTGAATCGCGGCGATGGGCTGACCCGACGGCGCCTGGACGATGCCGAAGTAGTAACCCATCATCAGGTTCGGAGAGTCGCCCGGTATAGCCCGCGTCGCATCGAGCTTCCACGACTGGCCGCCGTCATTGCTGGCGAACGTAAGGATCTCGGTACTCGGGCCCGAATAGCCGACGCCCGAGTTGTCGGCGGCGGCGACGGGGGACCCCTGCAATCCATAGATCTGCGACAGATATGCCACGACGCGCAGGGAGAAGTTTCCCCCATCCTCTTCGGGCGCCTGCCCGATGCCCATGATCCCAGCCCCGGCCGGTAGCGGGAGTTGCGCTCTGGTCCACGTTCGGGCGCCATCGGTGGAATGAAGGACGACGTCCATGGAACCGACGTTGCTACCGCCATAGCCCCAGGCCTCGTTCGTGCTGTCAAAGTGGATCATCGCCAGCTCATTCAATGTCGAGGTACGAGTCCACGAAACTCCGCCATCCGAACTCGAGAGCACGGTCGTGGCGTCCTCGGGCAGAGGCACGGTCGTGGCGGTCGCTGCCGGAGTTGCATCCGGCAGCTCTGAACCGGGCGCCGGCACCGATCCAACACCGCCGCCGCTGCTATCGGTCTTTCCGGAGCACATCGCAGAGTCCAGCCGGTCGACAGTCACCCAGCCATGCTGAGTGTCGGTGAACTGGACCGTGCCGTAGCCCTTGTAAACCCCGGGCAAGACGGAGGATTGCCACGATCGGGCGCCATCGCTGGTGCGCCACAACGTGAGCGTCCAGTCCCCCACTTGACAGCTGTTTGCGTTCGAAATCGCGTTCGCAACCTTCCAGGACAGCAACCAACCGTGGTCGGCGTCCACAAACACGGGATACAGGTGGTCGTAACCAACACCGCCGTTGTCGGTTGGAGAGGGCGCGGCCGTGGCGAGGCCCCCGGTCGCTTGGCCGCCCACGCCCTGTTGGTGCTCATAAGTGCTCAGCGACAAGCCGCCCGGCACGGTTCCCTTCGTCCAGCTGCCGCCGTCGTCGCGCGTGATGTATAGATCCGCGCCGTCCTCGACCCAGGCCGTGTTCGCGTCCACGCGCCCGAACATCTCGAAGCTGGCGGGCAGCTGGACGGAGTTGCCCGGATGAGGCGTAGACGGCCGGAAGAACATTGCCGAGCCGACGAGGAGGGCAACAACGGCGGCGCCGGCTAGGATTCGCGGCTTGCGGAAGACGCGCGGCACGCCCAGACCGCTCCCGTAGCGGACAGGCTCCAGCATGTCGAGGGACCCAACGCGTCGGCGCAGCGTGTCCGGAGCAGCGTAAGGGGGGCGAACCAACTCCTGGATTTCGGCGTGGAGTCGCTGCTCGAGTTCTTCGTCGTTCATCGGACGTCCTCCAGGTTGGCGCGGAGCAGCTGCATGGAGTGATGGAGGCGAGACTTGACCGTGCCTTCCGCCACCCCGATTCGTTGGGCGATGTCTTCGATGCTCAGGTCGGCCCAAAACCTCAGGATCACAACGATCCGGTGGTCGGGGTCGAGGCATGCGAGCGCCCGGCCGAGCTCGTCGCGGCTGGACGCCGCCTCACTGTGGTCGGCCACCGGGGGCAAATACGACGGCTCCAGAGTCTGGGCCCGATTTCGCGCTCGTTTGCGGAGGCGGTCGCGGCAGGAGTTGACGAGAATCCGGCCCAAC
>CAZRUC010000127.1:0-6793 GCA_964603175.1 uncultured Anaerolineaceae bacterium | reverse complement strand
CGCGTAGCACTTCTTGCCGAGCAGGGCATTGCCGCCGTAGCCGGATCCGTAGGACCAGATCTCCCTGGTCTCGGGGAAATGGACGATGTACTTGGTCTCGGAGTCGCAGGGCCAGGAGCAGTCCTGCTCACCCGGATCGAGCGGCGCGCCGATGCTGTGGATGGCCGGCACGAACTCGCCCGTGCGGACGATTTCCGCCAGGGCTGCCGAACCCATGCGGGTCATGATCCGCATGTTGACGACCACGTAAGGCGAGTCGGTGATCTCGATGCCCAGCCGGCCGATCGGCGACCCAAGCGGGCCCATCGAGAACGGGATCACGTACATCGTGCGTCCGCGCATCGAGCCCTGGAACAGACCGTTGAGCGTCTCACGCATTTGCTTGGGTTCGCGCCAGTTGTTCGTGGGACCGGCATCCTCGACTTTTTCCGAGCAAATGAACGTCCGGTCCTCGACGCGGGCGACATCCGACGGGTCCGAGCGGGCCAGGAAGCTATTCGGCCGCAAATCGGGGTTCAGGCGGGTGAAGGTCCCCTGGTCGACGAGGAGCTGGCAAAGGCGGTCGTTCTCTCGCTGCGAGCCGTCGACCCAATGGATGGCGTCGGGAGTCGTCAGGGCCGCAACCTCGTCCACCCAGCGAACGATCGGATGCTCCGCAGACAGGCCCTGCGGCAGCGCTTCTGCCCTGGCGCCGATTGTCGTCACGATTTCTCCTCGCTGGCCCTTAGGCTGCTCCCGAGACTCGATCGGCCGACCCCAATCCGGATCAGGGCTCGCCGCCGTGCATCGGCCAGATGATTTCTGTCCAGAGTTGCGTCGGTATTCGGGACGGGGCGATTGTACCGGAGCGAGAGGTCGGTCGCGCAATCGAGGAAAGTCGCGGGGTCGCGTGGAGCGGCGAGCGGCCGAAGCCGCTAGCTGTCGACGGGGGGCGTGGCCGGGAGTTCTGGCGCTATCTGGACCACGGAGTCGATGGACGGGACGGCTTCCTCTGGGGGCTCCGCCGGCCGCCTCCCGACGAGCCGATGGCGCGCGACGATGACCGCGAGCGCGGCCAGAGCTGCGCAGATCCCCACGATCTGGGCAGTGCCGAGTCCGAAGAACGTCCAGTCATAACCGTTGCGGAAGAACTCGAGCAGGCTCCGTTCCAGACCGTACCAGACGAAATAGAGCATCCCCACGTCGCCGACGATGAGCACCCGGCCGCGTGCGGTGAACCTGCGCCACAGCCAGAGCATCACGAAGACGCCGACGAGGCTGAGGAGCGACTCGTACAAGAAGAGCGGAATGAAGTGCTGGCCGAGCGTTGCGGCCGGATCGGAGCCGGCCGGGCAGGCGTATTGCGGTATGCGGTACTGGCACTGGATCGCGATGCCCCATGGCAAATTGGTCGGTGGTCCGTACAGTTCCTGGTTGGCGAAGTTTCCCCAGCGCCCGATCACTTGGGCCAGCAAGATCGCCGGCGCCAGGATGTCCGCCCAGCGCCAGAAGTCCAGGTGGTGCTGCCGCGCATACCAGAGAGTGGCGAGCAGGCCGGTGAACAGCCCGCCGAAGACTCCCAGGCCGCTGTAGGGAGGCAGGACGATCTGAGCGAGATGGCTGCTGTAGTACGACCACTGATCGATCACGTGGTAGAGACGTCCGCCGATCAGGGCCGCAATTGCAATGAAGATCAGCCCGTCGAAGATGACGTCGGTACGTTCGCCGCGGCGGCGGGCCTCGCGAGCGGCCAGCCACGTGCCGCCGGCGATCGCCGCGACGTATGCGAGGCCGTACCAACGGATCTCGATAGGGCCGAGTGACCCGAGAAGGGGGCTGGGCGTGATGTCGATCATGGTCGGCACAGTGTAGCGGGGCCACCGGTCCCTCTCGTGGAGGCATCGGCGTCCCTATACTGGCCGGGACGCGGGCGGAGTTCAGATTCTCGGCATCGCCCGATCGCGGCCTCCACGCACACAGGATTGGCTGACCCAATGGACATGCCGTTCTACTTCTTCTTCGGCCTCCTCGGTCTGGCCGCCGGCGCCCTGGTCGTCTGGCTTCTGCTGGCCGACCATCCATTCGAGGCCTCCGAGCCGCCGATCGGGCCGGTCGACGAGGTTGAGGCGACGATGCTCGCCGCGGCGATGGCCGAGCGCGGTCGCAACGTCGACGAAGAGACCGTCGTGGATTTGATCCACCTGCACAACGCCTACGTCGAGGGCAGGATCAGGGAGGAACTCGCCCGGGCTGCGGCGTCGGAGGCTGCGGAGCCCGAGGTCGCCGCTTCCGAGGCAGGGCTGGAGGATCCGACCCTCGAGTCGCCTGAGCAGGTGTAGCTAGGCGGAATTCGCTGCCGGTCTGGACGTATCGGCGCCCGGAACGATGCCCACGTGCAGCGCTACTGCACCGAGAGCCAGCCGCCGCACCGATACGTTGGCCAGTCCGGCCCGCCGCATCGTCGTCGCCAGCTCGATCGGATCGGGGAAACCCTCGAGTGTGTGGGGCAGATATGCATACGCGGCGCGTTTCCGGAAAAGCGAACCAATCGTCGGCGCCATACCGTTGAACACGGCCTCGTAGACCCGGCCGAGGGGCCTGGGACGCGGGACGGACAGCTCGAGGCATACGACACGACCCCCGGGCCGGACGACCCGAGCCATCTCTCGGAACCCGTCCTCGAAACTCGCGAGATTTCGCAGGCCGAAGGCGATCGTGGCGGCGTCGAACGATGAGTCCTCCACGGGCAGGGCCAGGGCGTTCCCGAGACGGAATTCCACCTGGACCATGTCGCCCCACGACCGATGCGCCTCCTCCAGCATCGCGGGCGCCAGATCGACGCCGACGGCCTTGCCAAGCGGTCCAATGACCAGCGCCAGCGCGGCAGTCAGCTTGCCCGTACCGCAAGCCACGTCCAGCACAGAGTCCCCGGCGGCGAGGTTGGCGGCACGGACCGCGGCTCTTCGCCAACGTCCGTCCAGCCCCGCCGTCATGATCGTGTTCATCTTGTCGTAGACGGGGGCGATGGAATCGAACAAAGCCGCCACGTCGGGCTCGGGCACGTTGTTGCCGGAACGGCTCCCGGCGGCTCCTGTACCGTCGGACGCTCGCCGGTCCCCCGGCTTGGAATCGGGCACGCTAGGAACCCTGCGAGAGCGCCGTCGGCAGCTCGGACTCGCGCCTCCAGTGAAGCGGCCGCCGCTCGAATGCACTCGAGAACACGACCTGCGTTTCGGTCGTGAACACGTGAGGGACCTGCTGGATCCGATGCAGAGTCCGCTCCAGATGGCGGGTGTCCGTGGCTCGGACCTTGAGCAGGTAGTCGGCTTCGCCGGCGAGGTGATGGCACTCCTCGATCTCGTCGATTTCGCCGAAATCGCCCGTCAAGTCCGTCGCAATCGTGCCCGGGACCTGCTTGATGAAGACGAACGCCAAGACCCCATAACCGAGCAAGGTCGGATCCGCGACGGCGACGTAGCCTTTGATGATCCCGCGGGCCTCGAGCTTCTTGACTCGTTCGTGGGCGGACGGGCCGCTCATGCCTACTGCCTGACCGATGTCGGCGAAAGACTCTCGACCGTCCCGCTGGAGGAGGTCCAGGATTCGCGCGTCGGTCTCGTCGATTCTGTCCAAAGCGCCCATGTTCGTCGTGTCCTCAGGCTGTGCGCCTGTCCTCCCTGTGGCCCTGGCGACTGGCAGGTTATCTCGCTCCGGTCACGGTCCCCGAGGAGTTCAGCCTAGCCTATCGTCGCGGAATCCACATCGTACGAGCCCGCCGGGCCGGTTCCCGATGCAGGTCAGCTGTCCGCCGGCCGGCGAGGCTTCGTTGGTGCCGGGAGGTCGGCCTGGGCCCGCTCCATTGCGATTCGATCCACGACCGGTGGCAGGTCCGGCGCGGCTGCGCGCCACGCCGCATCCGAGGCGACGCCCACGTCGTCGCGCCCGGTCCCGACCACAGCCATGACTGCCAGCCCCAGCGTCAAGCTGGAGACGATCGCGAGCCAGTCGATGGCGTGCATCCACATGCTGAGGAATGCATACAGGAGACCGCCGACGATCGCGCCGATCGCAACGCCTCGTAGTAGCTGCATCGATCTCCTCTCCGGCTGGGCAGGTCCCGAGTCGGCTCCCCGACAGGATCATCCTACCGCTAGACTCCCTGTCGCAGTCGTAGTGAGAGCCCATGCCGTCCTTTCGATACCTGGCCGCCGCCGACGTGACAGCCGCAATGCCGCCGCTTCAAGAGCGTCTCGCTCTCGCGGAAAAGACATTGCGCGCGTTGGGCCGCGATGCGGAGATGCCGCCCAAGATCGGAGTGCATCCTCGTCAAGCCGGTTCGGTTGCGCACGCCATGCCGGCATTGCTGCGCGGCTCCTCGGCCGACGGCAGCGACGATTCGATCGGCCTGAAGTGGATCGTCGGCTTCCCCGAAAACCCGGCGATCGGGTTGCCGACGTACCACGCGCTGCTGTTGCTCAACGACCCGCGGACCGGCGTTCCGCTCGCCGTGATGGACGCCGGCACGATCACCGGCCAGCGCACGGCCGCCATCAGCGGCACGGCGATTCGTCTCTTCATGCCCGACACTGGCGGGCGGCCGGCGCGTGTGGCGATCCTGGGAGCGGGGGCTCAGGCGCGCGGCCACTTGCCCGTCATCGGCCACTTGCTGCCGAGGGCGGACATCCGGCTGACTGACCTCGACGTGGATCGCGCTCGCGCTCTCGCAACAGGCGCGGCACGGATCGAGGGCTTAGGCTCGGCCCAGGTCGCGCCGGACGTGCGCCGGGCAGTCGAAGGCGCCGACCTCGTCATCTCGGTCGTTTCTTTCGGGCCCGACCAGCAGGCGCTCGACCCAGCGTGGCTGGGCCCCGAGACGCTGTTCGTTGCGGTGGACTACGACATGCAGGCACCGGCGTCGCTGGCCGGCGCAGCGTTTTTCGTGGTGGATGAGCGTGACCAGTTCCTCGCCACGCGCTCCGCCGAGTCGTTCGCGGGCTACCCCGATCCGGACGCGACCCTCGGAGAGGTGCTGCGCGACCGCGTCCCCCGCCCTGCGGGGCGCATCCTGGTTACGCATCTGGGTGTCGGGCTGGCAGACGTTATCTTCGCCACAGCGATACTGGAGCGAGCGCAAGAACTGGGGCTGGGGCGCATCCTGCCCCTCTGAACTCTCGCCGCAGAGCCGGCGCGGGAACGTCGGCGACGGGCTGAGGTAGCTCTACCGGTTGACCTCGAGCGGCCCCTCGGGCACCTCGATCAGGAGGCGGTCGCCCTCGACCACTACCTGATAGACGGCGAGTGGCAGCTCGGCTGGCGGATCGAGAGCTTCCCCGTTGTCCAGATCGAAGCGCGAGAGATGCAGCGCGCAGGTGAGCGACTCGCCAGTCAGGAAGCCGCGGTTCAGCTCGAAGTACTCGTGGCTGCAGACACCCTGGGTGGCGTGGAGCCGGCCGTTGAGGTTCACGACGAGAACCAACTCGCCCTCGTCCTCCAGCTCCACGAGCTTCATCGTGCCCGGCGGAACGTCTTCCAGGGCGCACAACTCGATCCGGCGCAGCCCGGCCGCGGCAATGCCGGCTTCCGGGTCGCTCGCCACCTCAGGCCACAGCGACGGCGCCGGGCCGTGCTCCCGCCTGGGCCGTCCATTTGGCCTCCAGCAGCTCGCGCAGGCGGTTCTGGGCCGACTCGAGCGGCACTCGCGCGACGACCGGTTCCAGGTAACCCAGCACGATGAATTTGCGAGCGTCGTCCGGATCGATGCCGCGGCTCTCCAGGTAGAACATCTGGGTCTCGTCGATCGGGCCGACGGCGCTCGCGTGGGCTACGCGCCGGCAGTCGGGCTGGTCGATCTCCAGGCTCGGGATGGCGACCGATCGCGCCTGCTTGGAGAGCAGCATCGCAAACTCGCCGAGGAAGCTGTCGGTACCGTGGGCGGGCTTGTCGATCGTGGCGAGGCCCTTCATGTAGGCCCGCGAGCGATCCGCCAGCGCCGCCTTGGAGAGCAGGTTGCCCGTCGTGTCGCGGCCGACGTGGCGCGTATACGAGGTCAGGTCGAAGAGCTGGTCGGCCGAGCCGAAGACGATCTCGGCCTGCTCGACCGAGGAGCCGTCGCCCTCGAGCGCATTGTCGATTCGGCTCCGAATGATCCGGGAGCCCAGGTGCGCCAGCGCCCAGCGGATGGTGGCTCCGCGCTCCATCACGGCCGATCGATGCTGGAACGCGACCTGGGAAATCGCGAAATCCTGGAGCCCCGCGAACGAGAGAGTGGATCCGGGGCCCAGGCGTACCTCCGTGGTGCCGGCGAAGAACGCCTGCGGCCGCGAGGAATCCGCGCCGACCGAGCCGGCCGAAGCGACCTGTTCTTCCACGACCGAAGCCTCGGCGTCTTCCCCGATCGAGATGACGCTGCGCGACAGAACCGCGGATCCCGGCGAGCCGACCGACCAGCGCAGAACGATGGGCCGCTCCAGGCGCACGCCCTTCGGGACGTGAAGGATGAGTCCGTTGGTCCAGAGGGCGCGGTTCAGTTGGGCGAGCTTGTCTCTCTCGGGCAGCGTGCAGCCGCCCTCGAGCAAGCGGCGGAGCCATTCCGGATCGCGCGCGCCCAGCCCGGCCAGCGTGTCGAGCACGACCCCGGCGTCCCGGGCCTCCGGCTCGAGCACGAGCGCCGTCACTCGGTCATCGCTGATTTCCGCGTACCCCGCCGCCCCCTCGGGAAGCTTCGCATCCCTGGCGATCTCCACGTCGGCGCCGGCGTGGCCGAGCGCGCGCCGCGTCGCCGCCAGCTTCGCGTTGCGGAGGTCGACATACGTGG
>CAZRUC010000126.1:0-6843 GCA_964603175.1 uncultured Anaerolineaceae bacterium | reverse complement strand
ATGCCGCCACGACCCCGCTGCGGCGCGAGGCCCTCGAAGCCATGCTGCCGTTCCTGACCGGGGAGTACGGCAATCCCTCATCGCTCCACGGTCCGGGGCGGCGCGCGCGTGCCGGCTTGGACGGCGCCCACGAGCGCGTGGCGCGTGCCATCGGCGCAGAGCCACGCGAGATCGTGTTCACGGCGGGAGGCACCGAATCCAACAACCTCGCCGTCAAAGGCGCGGCGTGGGCGGGTAAGGCGCGCGGCCACCGGATCATCACGACCGCGGTCGAGCATCACTCCGTCGGGCACACCGTCCGGTACCTCGAGAAGTTCGGTTTCGAGATCGTCGAGGTGCCCGTCGATCGCTACGGCCGTGTGGACCCGGACGCAATCGAGGCGGCGATCACGCCCAAGACCGTCCTGGTCAGCGTCATGCTCGCCAACAACGAAGTCGGCACGATCCAGCCGGTCGCGGAGATCGCCGCAATGGTCCACCGCCACAAGGGCATCCTCGTCCACAGCGACGCGGTGCAGGCCGCGCCGTACCTGCCGATAGACGTCGCGGCTCTCGACGTGGACCTGCTGTCACTTGCCGCCCACAAGTTCGAGGGGCCGAAAGGAACCGGCGCTCTCTACATTCGCCACGGGACCAACATCCTGGCGCAAGAGCACGGCGGGGCTCAGGAGCGCTATCGGCGGGCCGGCACAGAGAACGTCGCCGGCGCGGTCGGGATGGGAGTCGCGTTCGAGCTGGCCGTCGCCGAACAACCCGAAACAGTCAACCGGCTCGCCGAACTCAGAGAAAGGCTCGCCTCCGCCCTCCGCGGGCTCCCGGACTTCGAGGAAACCGGTCATCTCGCCGAACGCCTGCCGGGCCTGGCCTCGTTTCTGGCACGCGGGCTCGACGGGGCGGCCGTCACCACCGCGCTCGACCTGGCGGGACTTGCGTGCTCGACCGGCTCGGCCTGCGTCACCGGTTCCACGGAAGTGAGCCACGTTCTGACGGCGATGGGTTATCCCGAGGACGAGGCCCGGGGCGCCCTGCGCTTCTCTATGGGGCGCGAAACCACGGCCGCAGAGATCGACGAAGCCGCGCGGTTGGTTGCTCGGACCATCGGCGTTCAGCATGAAGCGGTCGCGAATCTCCGAGCCCGGGAGTTGGTGCTCGCGGCGACCCGATTGCCGGAAGCCGGGGCCAAAGCGAGCGTGGAGGCAGGGGCCGAGTGACCCGGGTTCTCGTCGCGATGTCCGGCGGCGTGGACTCGTCGGTGGCGGCCGCGCTGGTCAAGGCTGCCGGCGACGAGGCGATCGGCGTCTGGATGCGGCTCCACGACGTGGCCGACTCCTATTCGGAGTTCAAGCGCAGCTGTTGTTCGCTCGACGCGGCCGAAGACGCCCGGCGCGTCGCCGCCCAACTCGACATTCCCTTCTACATATTCAACCTCGAACGTGAATTCGACGAAGGCGTCCTCCAACCGTTCCTCCGCTCCTATCTGCAGGGCCAAACCCCCAGCCCGTGCGTCGACTGCAACAACGTCGTGAAGTTCGGGGCGCTCCTGGGGCGGGCCCGCTTCATGTACGAGTGCGACGCGGTGGCGACCGGACACTACGCCCGCATCGAGAATGGGCCGGACGGCTACGAGCTGCTCCGGGGGCGCGATCCCAAGAAGGACCAGAGCTACTTCCTCTACGGCCTGGGGCAGGAGGAGCTGGCCCACACGCGGTTCCCTCTGGGCGAGCTCACCAAGCCGCAGGTCCGCGAGGCGGCGCGGGCCCTGGGACTCGCCACGGCGAACAAGCCCGACAGCCAGGAGATCTGCTTCGTGCCGCGGGGCGACTACCGCGAGGCGCTCCGTGATCGAGCGGGGTGGCGTCCTGAGCCCGGTCCGGTCGTGGACATCGACGGCAAGGAGGTCGGCGAGCACTTCGGAGCCGCCGGCTACACCGTGGGCCAGCGCCACGGGGTTGGCGTCGCCCTCGGCGAAGTGCGCTATGTCTTCGAAATCGACGCTGCCGCCAATCGGATTCGTCTCGGCCGGCGAGAGGACCTGCTGGCGCGCACCTTCGACGTCGAGCAGATGCGCTTCGTCGCCGGCCGACCACCTTCCGCTCGGCCTGGTGCGTCGGAAGACTCCTTCCGAGCCGATGTTCAGATACGTCACGGTGGTCGAACGGCCGCTGCAACGGTCCACCCTGGTGGCGACGGTAGCTGGATCGTCGATACCGAAGAGGCGGTTTGGGCCGCCGCTCCCGGCCAGGCCGCTGTCTTCTATCGCGGCGACGCCGTAGTGGGCGGCGGCCGAATCGGGCGATCGCGAAATTCGGCCACAACCCCACCGGCCGCCGGCTGAGCCGCTCCTATACTTCGCGGATGGCTATCGGCCCGGCTCCCGTACTCGCGCTGCTTCTCGGCGGTTTTCACACCGCCCTCTTCGTATTCCTGCGGGCGAGGGCCGGAGTGCGGATCGCAATCGTGTTTGCGGCTGCGGCATTGGGGGCGTGGGCCGGTGACGCTCTCGGTGGCAGGACCGGGGTCGATCCAATCCGCATCGGCGACTTCCACGTCATAACTGCCTCCGTCGTGGCATGGGCGGCTATCGCCTTCGTCGCGGTACTGTCGATCCTGGGCCCGGTCGAACGGCGGTTGCGATCGTGATCGGAGAGCTACGGCGCTTCATCGTTCGGCGGCGCGCGCCCGACAGCCCCACAGATCCCCGTCTGCTGGCGTTCGCGAGGGGCCTGGCGCTCGGAGCGCTCGTCGGGGCGGCGATAGCCGGATCCAACATCTGGAATCGACGGCGTCGAACCTAGATCTCGACGGCTCGCCCTGTCTGCGGCGGCCGGCCCGACTGCTCGGCGTGAACTGTGCGGGCCAGCGCAAGCGCCGCGCCGAGGACCACCGCCGCCACCACCACGTCAGACGACAGATCGCGGTCGGGTCTGTAGATATCGCACCCGAATGCGGTCGCGACCACCAACCACGAGACCATCGAGGCGAAGAGGCCGGCCGCGAGGACGCGCGTCAACCGCTCCCGCGCTTTCCGGTAGACACCCCACATAGCCCACAGAGCGGCCGCGTAGATGACCGCGACAAGCACCATTGCCGGAAGCCCCAACTCCGCACCTATTTCCGGGAAGAGCGAATGGGCGTGGTCGACATAGTCCTGCGCCTGAGGCGGGCGATAGGCCGGGCTTTCGTAATTGATTCCAAACTGATCGAGTCCCACGCCCAGGACGGGATTGGCCAGGGCCATCAGGACGGCCGCGTCGGCAGCGTAGAAGCGCTCCGTCAGTGAACCGCGGCCGGCGATCGTGGCGGGATTCCATGAGTCAAACCGACTCTCGCCGATCATTGCGACCATGACGCTGCGGTAACCGTTGTCGAGTGTTGGCGAGACCTGCAGGACAAGAGCCGGCCAGGGGATGAATAGGGTCGACACGGCAAGTCCCGCGACGACCAGAGCCAGGCGCCGGCGCCAGCTGTGCAGGATGAAGAGCAGCAACAGGATCGTCCCACCGCCGGTGGCAATCCACGCACTCTTCGAGAGGGAGAAGAAGAGGCCCGCCACACCGGCGGCCAGAGTAAGGACCACGAGGTTTGTGGCCCACTTGGGCATATCCATGGATCGACGGACGGCCAGGGCGGCCACGAGCAGCGGCACCGTGATCGCAATCACCGCAGCGAAGAGCCCGACGTTGTAGAACGACGCCCGGGCAAAGAAGAGGCGGTGCGCCTGGATCGCAGCGAGAGACGTCATCGTCGGCAGAGTCACGATGATGTTCAGCGCTGTGCCCAGCCCTACGGACGCTCCGAGGGCCATCCCGAGCATCACGAGGTCGCGTCTCGATGGTCGCAGCGACACGAGGATGGCGGCCAGTCCGATCGGCTCGAGGATCCCGTGCAGAAGGACAGTCGCGCTCACGGCGGGGTTGGGGGATGCGACCGTGGACAGTACGGCAACGCCCGCAAGACCCGCCACCGCGAGCGCTGCGAACGGGAAGACGCCACCGGCATCGAACCTGCCGAGCAGGCCTCGGCCTGCCGCGGCCGTATCGACGGGCGGTCCTGAGGCCCTAGTCGTGGTCACGCCGACTGCGAGCGCAGCCACGAAGGCCGTCTGCAGGATCACCTGAACGTTCCCGACCTGCCAGGAAACGTAGGCGGCGTTCCAAAAGGGCGTAAGCGCGAGTACGAGGAGCAGCGCCCGCCACGGGCGGTATAGGGCATAGGCCGCGACCAGGGCGGCCGCTACCGGCACGGCGATCCTCAGGACGTCGACCATTCCTCCGGTCGAAGAAGCGTTGAGAGGATGCTCGGATCGGGCGACGAAGGCCAAGACGGCCACGAAGCTGGCGATCGCGGCGGCTGGCCGCCACAACTGGCCGAACGTCGGCAACGTTGCGGCTGCGTATTGCCATCCTGACACCGGGCGGGCAGGCAAGCGCGGCTGCGTCAGGCGTGGCTGTTCAGTTGTATCCAAATGGCGTCTACTCCAGTAGCGCTGCGCGGGGAGTCAATCCTGGGCGCCACACCTGAACGTTGGCTGAACTGACCCCGTACCGGCTCTGATATTCCCGGGCGGGCTATCCAGCGCAACCGCCGAGCACGCGCTGCGGCGACCGCGCCAGCAGCGGAGCGTCGCCGTTTGGTACCGTTACAGGCGATGCCTGATTTGCCGATCCCTTACCTCACCGCGGCCGAGGTGCGGCGCCGCTATGTCGAGTTCTTCACCGAACGCGGCCACACCGAAGTGCCGAGCGCTTCTCTCGTGCCCGCCGGAGACCAAACGCTGCTCTTCACGAACTCGGGGATGGTCCAGTTCAAGGACGTCCTGACCGGGCGCGAGAAGCGCAGCTACGTCCGTGCGGTCGACTACCAGCGCTGCCTGCGTGTAGCCGGCAAGCACAACGACTTCGAGGAAGTGGGTCGCACGCCGCGACACCACACCTTCTTCGAGATGCTGGGCAACTGGAGTTTCGGCGACTACTTCAAGCGCGAAGCCATCCACTGGGCGTGGGAGCTGCTGACCGAAGTCTTCCAGATCCCCGGAGACCGGCTCGCCGCGACGGTCTACACCGACGACGACGAGGCGTACGGAGTCTGGCGCAACGAAATCGGCCTGCCGCCGGAGCGGATTGCGCGCTGGGGCAACGTCGAGCAGGGCGATGACGCCAACTTCTGGCGAATGGCCGAGACCGGCCCCTGCGGACGCTGCTCCGAGATCCACTTCGATCGTGGGGCGGAGTTCAGCGAAGGACCGGAGTGCATCCCGGACCACTCCGAACACTGCCCGCGCTGGCTCGAAATCTGGAACCTGGTCTTCATGGAGTTCGAGCAGCGAGCCGACGGCTCCCGAGTACCGCTGCCGATGCTCTCCGTCGACACCGGCATGGGTCTGGAGCGCCTGACGAGCGTCATCCAGCAAGTACCCACCAACTACGACACGGACCTCTTCACCCCGATCCACGCCGCCATGCGTGAACTTCTGGGCCACGACCCCAAGTCGTTCGAGGCCGAGCGGTTCAGCTACCAGGTCATCGCCGACCACACCCGCGCCGTCACTTTCCTCGTGGCGGACGGTGTTGCACCGTCCAACGAAGGCCGTGGCTACGTGCTGCGCCGCATCCTGCGTCGCGCCGTGCGTCACGGGCGGCTGCTCGGCCGCCGCGAACCGTTCATGGACGTGACCGCGAGCGTCGTCATCGACGTCATGAAGGACGCGTACCCGAACCTCGTGGACATGCGCGAGAAGATCCTGAAGGTGATCCGCCAGGAGGAGGCGCAGTTCGCGCGAACGCTCGAGACCGGCACGATCCACCTCGAAGCTGCCATGGCGCACCTGACCCGAGATGAGCGGGTCATTGGGCGGCTACCGGACAGCCTCCCCGCCGACGCCCCGGTCCTCGCCGGCGAGGTCGCCTTCCGGCTCCACGACACGTTCGGCTTCCCGGTGGACCTCACCGTGGACATGGCCGCCGAGTACGGCGTACGCGTCGATCGCGAAGGCTTCGCGGCGGCCATGGCCGAGCAGAAGGCGCGCAGCCGAAAGGGCACCAAAGCCGACCTGGCTCGCCAGGCCGAGCTCGGCGACCTGTACCAGTCGATCCAGCAGCGTGTCGGCGAGACCCGCTTCACCGGCTACGAAGCCACCGAAGCCGAGGCCCGCGTGGTCGCGATCCTGCGTGACAGTGTGGAATACGAGGAGCTGACCGGCAACGGCGAAGCCGAAGTCTTCCTCGACGCCACTCCCTTCTACGGCGAGGGCGGCGGGCAGGTCGGCGACCAGGGAGAACTGCTCGAGGCGGGCGGCGGCAGCGCCGTATTCACGGTCGAGGATACTCAGAAGCCGATTGCAGGGCTCTTCGTGCATCGCGGCAAGCTCCACGGCCGGATCAAAGTGGGGGAGACGGTCACCGCCCGCGTCGACGCGGAGCGGCGCGCTCGGACGATGCGCAACCACACGGCCACGCACCTGCTCCACCGCGCCCTTCGCAACGTCGTCGGGCCGGAGGCCCACCAGGCCGGCTCGCTCGTGACGCCGGACTATCTCCGTTTCGACTATCCGGGGGATCGGCCCCTTACCGCCGACGAGAAGCACGCGATCGAAGACGAAGTGCGCCGCATCGTTCGCGAGGACCGGCCGGTGACGACGACCGTCCAGTCGATGGCCGCGGCCGTTGCCGCCGGAGCGGATGCCTTCTTCGACGAGAAATACGGCGAGCGGGTCCGGACCGTCCGCGTCCAGGACTACTCCCTGGAACTGTGCGGCGGCACCCACTGCTCCGCCTCGGGCCAGATCGGCAGCTTCCTCATCACCGGCGAGCGGAGCATCGGGGCGGGCACGCGCCGCATAGAGGC
>CAZRUC010000125.1:0-6873 GCA_964603175.1 uncultured Anaerolineaceae bacterium | reverse complement strand
TGGACGGTTTCCGGAGTGGCGCTTTCGTCGCGCACCGTCGTCACGCCGCCCTCGGCCCAGGCCTTCAGGTTCGCCTTGTCGAACGCTTCGTGCACGTGGGCATTGATGAACCCCGGCAGGATCGCCGCTCCGTGGAGGTCGACGGTTTGAACGCCCGACGGCACGGGAGTGCTCGCGGCCGGGCCGACTGCGACGATCTTGTCGGTTGCGATCAGGACAGTCGCGTCCGCGACGGGGGCTGCCCCGGTTCCGTCGATCAGCTTGCCGTGAACCAGGGCCAGCGTTGGGGGCGCCGACAAGGTGGGAGACGGCGATGAAGGAGCGGTCGTTGATGGTTGGGAGCCGCTACAGGCAATGACAAGGACGGCGACGAGGCTGAAGGCGACGAGATGGAACGAGAGGCGGAGGTTGGGTTTCATGCCCATCCAGACGTCGCCTTCCGCGGCTTTGTTCACGCCGGCCTACGAAACGCCTCTCCTCGCGGTGCGAAGCCCGGACGAGGCCCGGGTAGCATTGGAGCATGAGATCGCGATACCGCGGCAACGTCGGATGAAGATTGCCGTTACGGGCGGAAGCGGAAAGCTCGGCCGGAGCGTGGTACGACGGCTCAACGACGAGGGCCACCGGGTGCTGAACCTCGACCGCGCGGGCGAGAAGAATCCCGGCCTGGTGTTGGTGGACCTCAAGGACTACGGGCAGGTTGTGGATGCACTCCTCGGCATCGATGACCGGCACACGGGGTTTGACGCGGTCGTCCATCTGGCCGCCATTCCGGCCCCAGGCATCCTCCCGGACGTCGCGACCTTCCACAACAACATGCTCTGCACGTACAACGTGTTCCAGGCCACCCGGCGCGCCGGCATCAAGAAACTGGTTTACGCCTCCAGCGAGACGGTCCTCGGCCTGCCTTTCGATATCGACCCGCCGTATATCCCTGTGGATGAGGAATATCCGGCCAGGCCCGAAAGCACGTACTCACTGGTGAAGCATCTGGAGGAGCAGATGGCGATCCAGTTCACCCGCTGGGACCCGCAGCTGAGCATCACCGCCCTGCGCTTTTCCAACGTGATGGATCCGGAAGACTACGCAGCCTTTCCCGCCTTCGACCGGGACGCCACGCTGCGCAAGTGGAACCTGTGGGGTTACATCGACGGCCGCGATGGGGCGCAGGCCGTTTCGCGGGCGCTGGAAGACTCCAGGCCGGGTTTTGAGACGTTCATCATCGCGGCTGCTGACACGGTGATGAGCCGCTCCAGTGCCGAGCTTGCCGCGGAGGTCTTCCCCGGCGTGGAAGTCGTGAAGCAGCTCGGTGAGCGGGAGACCTTGCTCTCCATCGACAAAGCGAGGCGGATGCTCGGCTACGCGCCCGAGCACAGTTGGCGCGACCACGCCGACGCTGGTGAGTGAAGCGCAAATGTTGGCGACCGTCTCTGGAAGCATCAAATTACTCCCATCCTGACATAGGTCGAGTAGCTTCGACATAAGCGCGGGGGTGCCGACGATCACGCCGGTCGAGGCAGGGCGGTCAATGTCAGGGAAACGCGCGGAGTTCCATCGCGGCGCTCATCGATGATGGCCCTTCGGCTCATCGTAGTCGTCTCTGCCCTAGACCTCCGCCGAGGGGCTCGCCGGATCGGTCGCCGACGGCTCCGGCGCCACTGGGCCCGGTGTTTCTGGCGCGTAATTCAGAGGCGCGTAGTAAGGCGCCGGTGGGACCTGCATCGGCTGGATCTGCGGCTGCGGAGCCCAGTACTGCTGCACCGGGGGCGCCAGGGGCGCGGGCTGCTGCGGGTCCGTTATCTGACCTGCGGCCTTCTGGAATTCCTTGAGGCTCTTGCCGACGGCCGCGCCGAGCTCCGGCAGCTTGCCGGGCCCGATGACGATCAGCGCGATTATCAGTATCAGCACCAGATGTGCGGGCGTCAGGCCTGCCATCGTCGTTCCTTCTTTCTCAGGGGCAGTGCCGGGCGTCGAAAGTCGACGCCCGGCAATTACCGACTCGCCACTAAATCGCCGGAACGTTGAAGCCGCCCAACGGATCGGCAAGGTACGGGAAGTGGGAGATGTACCGACCGCTTCCCGGACCGGTCCCGTCCTCGACGGCCGCTGCCGCCCCATCGGGCGTGAACGTCGGATCGACGAGCGGGATCGTTACGCCGGCCACGGCGCGGATCTCGATGGTCACCGCGTCGTCGAAGACACGCCGCCCGTTCGGGAAGCCGGCAAGATCGCCGCCCACGACGCCGAGCGGATTCGGCGACCCGGATGGCGGAATCGCCATGTTGAGCCGAAGCAGATCTGCCGCGTTCGCGCTGGTGAAGTTCTGGAAACCACCCACCACGCCCGAAGGGATGCCCGTCATGAGGATCGCGGCGAGGTCCGCCCGGGGCTTGGAGTAGGCGGCCAGATTCGGGAACACGCCCGGATACAGGACGGGCAGGAGGCCCGCCAGTTCCGGATGCTGGACGAAGCCGAGGAACTGGCCGTCCGCCGAGGGCGGGAGGGAGTTCCATCGATCCTTCATGCTCATCGGGATGATCACTTCGTTGACGAGCGGGTTTCCGAGCCGCGACACCTGGATCCATGGACCCGCCTCGGCCTCACCCGCACCGACGAGGATCCGCGACTTGCGACGGCTCGCCGAGGCGTAGACGCCAATGACGGAGCGCGCGTCGGCCTGGTTGGTCGGCACGGATCCGTCGGTCGTGAGCTGCGTCTTGGGAACCTGGATGGCGATCGTGTGGATGTTCAGGTCCTTGGTCGCGTCCACCCCGGGCGCAGCCGCCGTCGGGATCAGATGCAGGTTCTGGAACGGCCTCAGGTCGCCGAGGTCGAAGATCGACCCCAGGTCCACGAAAAAGCCTTCCCGGCGCTGGCCGGCGAAGACCTTGATCCCGCCCGGTAGGTTGTGGATTGCGGCGGCAGCCAGAGCGCCGTAGTTGGGGGTCGAGCGCGGACCGATGTTCACCGGCGGGCAGCTCAATCCGGAGGCGAGCAACTCCGGCCTGTGCCCTTCGCGCACCCGCGTTACCGAGTAGGTCTGCACCCGGTTCCAGCTCGAGCTCGTGAGCGACGAGATCGGACCCGTGTTGTATAGGAAGGTGTTCGGGTTCCGAATGGTCGTGTGGAACCTGAACTGGTAGGTGACGTCGTCGTTGTTGTCGCCGTCGTTGTCGATGATGATTTCGTAGAGGACATCGTCGCCGAACTCGTAGAAGTTCGGGCCACCGGCCGGACCTTCGAGCGGGATGTAGTTCGCGATCAACGTCACGGTGTCCGGTCGATCGGGGCTGACGAAGGCGTAGAGGTCGGTGTTGTCGGCGACCGGATCCTGCGAAATGGATGGAGCTTCGCGATGGGACGACATCCCTAGCCCTCCCGATTGGCCTGGCGGGCGGCAGCCAGGAGGCGGCCGACCAGCTGCGGATCTCGATGGAGAACTTCAGACGTCCCGACCATGATCGCGACGTCGCCGGTGGACGCGTTGGCGACATGAGCGACCACGTCGGAACCGACGGCCGAGAGATCGGGCTCGCCCTCGGCGGCGCTCAGACCCGAAATCGACATGACCTTTCCGATCCCGCTCAGAGCCGCGACTCCGGCGACCAAGCCGAGCGAGCCGTTCTTCAGTACGGTGCGACGAGATAATTCAGCCACGGGTTTCTCCTTCAAGGGGACGCCCTCGGTCGTGGCTTGCGCAGCCGACCGAGGCAGAAGTAAGGGTCCGGGTACCTCCCGATCTTTCGAGCCGCCTGAGTGGCAGTTGTCGGACGGCCTACGGGGATAGCCGGTTCCTGGATCACAAGCTCGCGGCGGATTCGGGTGTTCTGCGCGCCGGCGGCCTCGCTCCCCGGTCCGGGTTCCGGTCAGCGGAACGCGCCCGGAGAGGTGCGGTAGATTGGCCGCGAGGATGCCAGGCCATCAAGGTGTTGATCTGAAACCACCCTGGCGCCGTATGCCCGATGACAAGCCCCGAAGATCGAACGCCGCCCGGAGAGAATGCCAGTGGGAGCGACGCACAGCTCCTGCGGCTGATCAGTTCTGCGGATGCGGCCGCCTTCGAAAGCTTGTACGACCTGTATGGATCGGTGGCGTATGGCGTGGCAATCCGAATCACGATGGACGAGGCGCTCGCGGAGGACATCGTTCAGTAAGCGTTTACCTCGGTCTGGCGCCACGCCGCCCAGTTCGACCCGATCCGAGGCAGTGTGAAGACCTGGCTGCTGTCGATCGTCCACCACCGGGCCATCGATGAGGTGCGGCTACGGCGCAATCTCGAGGCCCTGCCGGAGCAAGACGACGACCCTCCCGCAGCCCTGACCCTGCCGGATGTCTGGGGGCAGGTGGCCCAGCGTTTCGACGCTGGAGTCGTGCGCGAGGTGTTCGCCCAGCTGCCCGAGGCGCAGCGTGAAGTGCTCCTCCTGGCGTACTACGAGGGCCTGACCAACGAGCAGATCGCCGTTCGCACGAAGGCGCCTCTCGGAACTGTCAAAGGCCGTATCAGGCTGGGCTTGCTCCATCTGCGCCGGGCCCTGGTCGACGACTTGGGCCCCGGGCAGGCCGACGGGGTGGCGTCCACAACGCTGGAGGGCCGGCCATGAGCGCCATGACCTGCACCGAAGTCCGCGAGCGAGCCGACGAATACGTGCTCCACATGCTCGCGCCGTCCGTCGAGTCGGCCATCGACGAGCACCTGGCCGCGCATCCAGGCGGGCATCCCGAATACGCCCAACTGAGCCAGATCGCCCCGGCCATCGCCTACCTGACAGATCCGGTCGACCCCCCGGCCCAGCTGAAGGCGAAGGTCCTGGCGGCCGCAGCCCGGACGGAGCAGCTCGGAGCGGTGGCTGCTCCCTTGGCCATGCCGCGCGACCGGGAGACGACCCAACGCTCCGGTGGCTGGCGGGCGGCCTTTACGGCTCGCAGGATGGCGGTCGCGGGTTGGGCCACCGCCGCCGTGGCGATCGCCGTCGTCGTCGCGGTGATCTTCTCGGGAGTCCAGTCAACGCCCAGCTCGAGTGACGGGCTGACGGAGCGGCTCCAGAGAGCAATGTCACTGGCGGCGGCTCCGGGCAGCCGCATCGCGATCATCGGATCGCAGGCATCGAGCGCCAACGGGCTTGCCGTCATCCCCAGCAGTGGGGACGCAATCCTGGTCATGCAGGGCCTTGCTCCGACGAACGGCGGCGAGGTATACGAGGTCTGGGCCATCGTCGGAAGCCAGGCACCAGCGCCGATCGGGTCGTTCGCGGTGGGTGCCGATCGTTTGGGCGGGCTCGACAGCGTGACGGTGCCGCCCGGCGACAACCTCACCGTCGCTCTCACCAGGGAACCGGGACCGGGCGCGACGAAGCCGACTCTGCCGATCGTCGCGTCGGGTTCCGCCGGATAACTGAGCGCCCTCGTCGTCGTCGGCGTGGCTCTCTGGGCCCAGAACTCGACGGTCCTCTTTCCCGACATGACCTCGTGTCCTGCTGAGACAACGGAGAAGCACGAGGCAACCGTGGCGTCCGCTGCGCCACGCGACTCCATCGGGTCGCGGATCACCCGAGGGCGTCGAGGCGCAATCGCTCGGCCGCGCCTGGATCGTGAGCCGGAAGGATGACCAGGCCCGGATTGCGCCCCATGAGCTGTCGGACCATTGCCGACGTCCGATGGAGCTCCGCCTTATCCCCAACTCCTGGAATCCGACCCGCCTCGAGCAGCTGTAGCTCGTAGGTCAAGTCGCCGACGAGCAGCAAAGGCACCCGGTCCGGACGCCGGACCAGGAGGGACATCGAACCGGGCGTATGACCCGGAGTAGGCAGAAGGACCAGCGACCCATCGCCCATGACGTCATACGCCGCCGTGAAGGGAGCGAGGTCCGGGTCATCTGTAGGCGTGAACTCGATCCGGCGGTAGCGTGCTCCGGGCAAATCGATGTGGCGACGAAGCAGCCCACGCATTTCGGGGCGAGCCTTCTCCATCTCCTGCCATTCGGCGTCCGTGACGATGAACTCGGTGTTGGGCAGGTACGGTATGCCGCCGATATGGTCCTGGTGGAGATGAGAGAGGATCGCGAGTCGGACGTCGGATGCGGCATAGCCGCCTGAAGCGAGCTTCGCAGTCAGGCTGTCCTCCGGGCCGATCTGGAAGCGCGCGAGCCGCCTGTAGAGCAAGCCGGCGAAGCCGCCCGGAAAGTAACCCGGGTCGGTGACCGAGGCGCGATCCTGCCCGGTGTCGAACAGGACCAAGCCGCTCGCGTGTTCGATCACGTACACGTTGATGGAGAGCGGCCGAGTCCAGCTTTGCGACCCCATAAGCCAAACCAGAAGCGGGATCCGCGTTCCCTTGGGCTGCTGGGGATGGATCTGAACCGTCCCGGTACTGATTACCGAAACGGCTCCGACCGGTCCGCCGGCGGGATTCAGTGCCTCCGAGACCTTGGCCCTGGGAGCGTCAATCGTGCCCGGCTCAACCGCTGCGAAAGCTTTGAACACGTGTTTGCTCCATGGCAGTCCTGGCCACGGTCCGGCGGCCGTTTCCCCAGTCTGGGCAGGCCACGTCGCTGGCCGCGACGATGAAAACCCTCCCCTCGCGCACCGCGGGTCCTGCCTGGCTGGCCAAAGGGTACTTATGCCTGGTGCGACAGCCCACCAGGTAGGAAGAATGGCCAACTGCGGCGCCGACCCTACGGCTTAACATCTCTGTGAAATTACTCAAACCACTGGGCATTTATTCGAAAGCCCAGGCCGTTGTCGAACGAAGGGCATCCATGGCGCATTTCTCCGGTCTCCGTCGCGGAGAAGGACAGGGCCTCGCGGAGTACGCCCTCATCCTGTCCCTCATCGCCATCGTCGTGATCGCCGTCCTCCTCTTCATGGGCGGCAATAT
>CAZRUC010000124.1:0-6887 GCA_964603175.1 uncultured Anaerolineaceae bacterium | reverse complement strand
CCAACCGCGGGCCGGGCGGCCCGAGCGGCCGGCAGCCCGAGCGGCCGCCACGAAGTCTCAGTCGCCCAAGCATGTCCCCACTTGGCGCGCCGCCTGAACCCACGAATGATCGGGTGGCACGGGCTTGTGCTTGCCGGCGACCTGCTCGAGCGGCACCGCTTCAGTCCCCTCGCCTCGCGCAGCCACCATCACGCCGAACACGCCCCGGTTGACGAGGTCCGCGGCAGCGCTTCCCAAGCGTGTGGCCAGGAGGCGGTCCGCGGCGGACGGCGTACCGCCGCGCTGCACGTAACCGAGGATGGTGACGCGCGATTCGAGCCCCGTCAGCGCCTCGAGCCGGGTCGCAAGCCGAAGGGTGTTGCCCGCGTGTGCCACCTCGACGGCCGCGAGGGCACTAACCGCCGCCCGAATCTCCTCGGTTGTCGAGGCAGCTCGCTTTTGAACCTCCGCCTCGGCGTAGGCGTCGGCGAAGTCGGGGTCCCTGGCGCCCTCGGCCACGGCCACGATGCTGAAGTTCGATCCGGCGCGCACGCGTCGGCGGATCGCCTCGGCGATGGGTTCGAGCGTGTACGGGATTTCCGGAATCAGGATCACGTCTGCTCCACCGGCAATCCCAGCTCCGAGTGTCAGCCAGCCCGCCCCATGGCCCATGATTTCGACGACGATGATCCGGTGGTGGCTGTGGGCAGTGCTGTGCAGCCGGTCGATTGCCTCGGTGGCGATGTCCAGCGCTGTTGCAAACCCGCAGGTGGCGTCGGTCAGGACGACATCGTTGTCTATGGTCTTGGGCAACAGGATCACATTGAGTCCGGCTCGTGCCAGTCGCAACGCGTTCTTCGCCGTGCCACCGCCGCCGAGGCAGACCAGGGCATCGAGGCGGCGTTTCGCATACGTGCTGATCACCGCGGCCGTCATGTCGACGACCTGGCCGTTCACGACCATGCGGTGGGGCTTGTCGCGGCTCGTGCCGAGAATCGTCCCTCCGACAGTGAGGATTCCGGAAAGCCGCCTCTCCAGCCGGAACGCGCGATCTTCGATCAACCCGCGGAACCCGTCGCGGAAGCCTATGACCTCCATTCCATAGCTGTCGGCGGCGGCTTTGCCGATGCCTCGAATCGCGGCATTGAGTCCGGGGCTGTCGCCGCCGGCGGTCAGGATGCCGATGCGCTTGGCGGTGGCCATGCAACGCTCCGTTCTGCGAGCAAACCCTCGCGACCACTTACCAGAATAGCGCCGGCTGGGCGATTCGGGCTGGACTCGGGCAGGTCTCCGATCTGGTTCGAACCGTCGACTGTGACACAATCGGTCGCCCGCGCAGTACGTCCTACCAATTCGAGGATCAGTGAAACTGGGATCGAATACATGATCGCGGGACGGCCGCCCCTCTCCGCCGCCGGTCGTGCCCTGCGGCATCGCAACTTCCGGCTCTTCTTCGGTGGCGAGCTCGTCTCGATCACCGGCAGCTGGATCCAATACACGGCCCAGGCCTGGCTCGTGGTGACGCTGGTCGGCAATGCCAGCGCGGCGTTCTACCTGGGTCTGTTGGGCGCCGTCCAGGTCCTGCCCGTGCTGGTGCTCGGACTCTTCGGTGGAATCGTCGCCGATGTCCTGCCAAAGCGGCGGACCGTGATCGCGACCCAGACCATTGCGGGAATGCTGGCCCTGGCGATGGGCTTGCTGGTCTATCTCGGCGTCGCGCAGGTCTGGCACGTATTCGTCGTCGGGTTCGGGCTCGGCATGGTCAACGCCGTGGACATTCCAACGCGCCAGGCGTTCGTGGTCGATATGGTCGGCCCGGAGGACGTCGGGAACGCAATCACGCTGAATTCGGCCGCCTTCAATGTGGCCCGGATCGTGGGCCCCTCGGTGGGCGGATTGCTGATCGCCGCAGTCGGCATGTCACTGTGCTTCCTCCTCAACGCTTTGAGCTTCGCCGCGGTGGTCGTATCCCTGCTGGCGATGCGCGACTCCGAGCTGCTGGCGGGAGATCGCTTGCCCATGCCGAAGAGCGCCAGCGACGTTCGCACGCACCTGGCAGAGGGTCTTTCCTACGTTTGGCGAACCCCGGTTGTGTTCCTCGCCATCGGTGCGGGCGGGCTGGCCGCGACCTTCGGTATGAACTTCGCAGTCGTAGTGCCGGCGATGGCGGCCGGCGTGCTCAACGTTGGACCGACCGGTTTTGGCTTTCTAAATGCCGCTATCGGCGTCGGGGCGGTTCTCGTGGCGTTTCCGGTCGCAGCCATCGGCCGCCCCACGCCTCGTCTCCTCATCGGCGGAATCATCGTGCTCGGGGTCTCGCTGGCTGGTTTCGCGGTCTCGACGTCCTTCCCGATGGCGATGGTGACGATCGCGATCGCGGGCGCGGCCGGTCTCGTGCTGGCGGTGACGGCGAACTCCCTGGTTCAAATGGCGCCGCCCGCGCCGCTCCGAGGCCGGGTCATGAGCGTGTTCACGACGGCTTTCATCGGCTCCACGCCGGTCGGCAATATGCTGATCGGGGTGGGCGCCGAACTGTCCGGCACGCGCATCGCGGTGTTTCTAGCCGGCTCTATGACGCTGCTCATAGGCTTGATCGCGGCGGGCATCGTGTTCGCCGGTCGCGTTCCCGACGTGGGCAACGACGCGCTCGACTGAGGCTATCGGCCCCGCTGACGCTCGACCGTGTCCTTAGCTCTCGAGGAAACGCTGGAGTTGCTGCAAACGCTCGCGCCAGAGCGCTTTGGCGCGATCGGCGCTATCTGCGTCCGGTAGGCGTTCCTGCTGCAAAGCAACCGTGCTGCGACCTTCGTCCCTGGCGGTAAATCCGATGGCGATGCGCGTGGGACCGCCCTCGACGTCGAAACGGGCCGATCGATGGGGCGTGGCCGTCCGCGGCCGCAGAGACACCCCCGACAACCACTTCGCCCGAACGCTCTCGTCGACGAAAGCGGCGAAAAGCTGCTCAACCGGGACGGCCACGGTCTTGGAGGCCGTGATCGAGAACCCGTCGGGCCGTTGCCCGGGGCGGCGCCGACCGATCGCCATCTCGTAGCGGACCGTCAGCTCCTGAGACCACCAGCCGTCGACGCCGTGCTCGGCGCTGAGCCAGCGGGCGATCTCCGGATGCGGCCGCTCGGCCGCGCCCCAGCCTTCGAGCAGCGCCTGCCACTCTGACCAGACATGGCCGGTGCGAATTGCCAGCGCTTCGTCCGAGGCGCTCCGCTCGCCGCGGAACTGGGTTGGGGCGGTCGCCGGCGCGGCCGGCTCAGCCTCCAAGGCGACCGGCGCCGGCGTCGGCACGGGAGCCCTGGCCAACAGCTGAAGGCGGGCCGCCGCATATCGCTCGCCGGTCTTGGACATTCGCGCACGAACGCGACGCTTGAGGGACTTGTGCACAGTCACGGTTCGTTCCCTTACGAGGCGACCGCTGCCTCCACGCCGCACCGCGATCGCCGGAAGGGCCCGGTGACCAGGCTCCCGAGGACGGGACGTCCCCTTTGCCCCGATCGAGCCGGCGGCGTGGACGCCGGAGCGGGGTTGCGCGCGGGAGGCGCGGCGGCGTGAGTGTATGACGGCAAGCGCGCTCGCCGCAACGTTGTCCCGCCCGCGACAACGCTCGCGGCTCGTCTCGTTTGACGCTGACGGTCGGCGGCGCCAAGCTGAGGCCCCACCGCCGCGGAGAGTTGCATGACCGATGTCCAGGCCGACTTCCTCCGGATTCACCCCGAGTTCGTGACCACCGGGCGGCTCGACGAATTGCGGGCAAGCGACTACGCACGGCTGGACCGCGACGACCAGGTCTTCCTCGACTACACGGCCGGCGGGCTGTATGCCGAATCGCAGGTCAAGACCCACACCGAATTGCTGCTGAGCGGCGTGTTCGGCAACCCGCACTCGACGAACCCGGCCTCGCTGGCAATGACGAAATGGGTCGAGAGTGCACGCGCCCAGGTGCTCGAGTTCTTCAATGCTTCGCCCGACGAATACGTCGTGGTCTTCACCCAGAACGCGAGCGGAGCGCTCAGGCTGGTCGGCGAGGCATACCCGTTCACCCCGAGCAGTCACTACCTGTTGACGTTCGACAATCACAACTCCGTCAACGGCATCCGTGAGTTCGCGCGCGCAAAGGGCGCGGCCGTCACCTACGCGCCGGTGATTCCGCCCGACATGCGCATCGACGACGACCGTCTCGCGGGCTATCTAGGGGAGACCGTACCCGGATCGTCCAACCTGCTCGCCTACCCCGCTCAGTCCAACTTCTCCGGCGTGCGGCATTCCCTCGACTGGATCGAACGAGCGCAGGCTCGAGGTTGGGACGTCTTGCTCGACGCGGCCGCCTTCGTCCCGACGAATCGGCTGGATCTCGGCCGCTGGCACCCCGACTTCGTCCCCATTTCGTTCTACAAGATCTTCGGGTACCCCACGGGCGTCGGGGCACTGCTCGCCCGCAAGCAAGCTCTGGCCAAGCTGCATCGGCCCTGGTTCGCCGGCGGCACGATCACTGTGGCCTCGGTGCAGGGCGATCGCCACTACATGCAGGAAGGCGCCGGCGGTTTCGAAGACGGCACGCTCGACTACCTCTCGCTGCCGGCGGTCGAGATCGGGCTGCGTTTCATCGCCGATGTCGGCATCGAGACGATCCACACCCGCGTCCAGAGTCTGACCGAATGGTTGCTCGACGCCCTGGCCTCGCTTCGGCACGCCAACGGCAAACCGCTCGTTCGAATCTATGGCCCACTCGACGCCATCGACCGGGGCGGCACGATCTCGCTGAACCTCTACGACACGAACGGCCACTTCATCGACCATCGGGTCGTCGAGGAGCGCGCCAACGCAGCCAGGATCTCGCTCCGAACCGGTTGCTTCTGCAACCCCGGCGGCGGCGAGCTCGCCCTCGGCATCTCCGCGGAGGAGCTTGCGTCGTGCTTCGTCGGCGCCCGCGAGCGGCTCGCGCTCGAGGAGTTCCGCCGCTGCATCGACGACAAGAGCACCGGGGCCGTCCGGGTTTCCCTGGGCCTGGTCTCCACCTTCGCCGACGTGTACCGGTTCGTCGAGTTCGTCGGGGGTTTCGTCGACAGGACCGCCGCCGAAGCTTAGCGAACAGGCCGGCTCATTCCAGTGGCGGCAGCTGCTGCTCGAGGCCCAGAGCCGCCGCGAAAAGGTCGCCCCGCTCCGCTATCCGTTCGAAGATCGTTCGGATGGTCCAGCGGTCCGGGCGCAAGTCTGGCTCTTCAAGCTCCTCCCAGCCGATCGGTGCGGAGACCGCAGCGCCACGAACAGGTCGGACCGAATACGGCGCCACGAGAGTCTTGTTCCAAGCGTTCTGGGTGTAATCCAGGCGGGCCAGGCCGTCGCGCTGAGCCTTCTCCCACTTCCAACTGACGAGGTTCGGGGTAGCGGCGGCGACAGTTCGGGACAGCGCCGCGACCCAATCTCGAGTTTCGTCGAAAGAGTAGATCGGCTTGACCGGGATCCAGACCTGGATTCCTCGCTGACCGCTCAGCTTGGGGAATCCCCGCACGTGCAGATGATCGAGCGCCGTCCGGTACAGGCGAGTCAGAAGCAAGAGCTCGTCCCAGGTCGTCCGCTCGCCCGGATCGATGTCCACCAACGCCCAGGTCGGCCGGTCGGGCGCCGCGATCTCGTAGGTCGACGGATGGATGTCGATCGCGGCCTCGTTCGCGACCCAGGCCAGCGTGGCCGCGGAATCGGCCACCAGATAGTCGGTATCGCCGCCCTTGGACGCCGATCTCCACGGCCAGCACTCCACCCACTCGGGCGCGTGGCCGGGAACCTGCTTCTGCCAGAAGCCGGGGCGCTCGATGCCGTCCGGGTACCGCTGCAACGTCAACGCCCGGTCGCGCAGGTATGGCAGCAGGTACGGAGCGATCGTAGCGTTGTAGCGGATCAGGTCGCGTTTGGTGAAGCCGTCGGCCGGCCACAAGACTTTGTCCAGGTTCGAGAGCTTGAGCTGACGGCCTCCGATCGACCAGAGGCCGCCTGTGGCCGGGAGCGCATCGAGGGCGGCTAGCTCGTCGGAAGTGGCCGCGGGCGTCGCGGCCGGCGTGGCCGCGGGCCTCTCCGTCGAGAAAGCGTCTCGCCGAACCTCCCCTGCCGGACGCGGCCGTTCCCGCGTCACGGCCCGGGGGTCGGCGTCGATCTCCAGGCCCTTGTACGAGGGCGCGCGAAGGTTGCCGTCCGCTGTCCACTCGGCAAATTCGACGCGCGCGACGAGCGTGGGCTCGATCCAGCGCGCGCCCCTCTCTCTGGGCACCGGGCTGAACGGGGCGGAAGAGCGGGCCAGCGGCTTCATCAGATCCTTCAGACGCCGACGCTCGCGAGCGTCGAAACCTGTGCCCACCTTGCCGGCCGCACGCAGGACCCCGCCTTCGAAGACGCCGACCACCAGCGCCGCCAAATCGTCATCCGCTCCCTCGCGAGGCGTCCAGCCGCCGATCACGAATTCCTGTTCCGAGCGCCGCTTTATCTTCAGCCAGGCCGGCGAGCGCTTGCCCGATTCGTAGCGACTGCGGCGTAGTTTGGCCACGATCCCTTCCAGGCCGCGCGCGGCGACCGCGTCGTAGAACGCCCGGCCCTCGCCGTCGACGTGGCTCGCGTAGCGGATCGAGCCGGAGTCGCGGAGGACCGACCTAAGCAACCGCTTGCGCGCCTCCAGCGGCTCTCCCAGCAGCGACCGGCCATCGAGGTAGAGCAGGTCGAAGACC
This sequence comes from uncultured Anaerolineaceae bacterium, assembly GCA_964603175.1. GTDB lineage: Bacteria > Chloroflexota > Limnocylindria > Limnocylindrales > CSP1-4 > Fen-1039. The sequence continues at coordinate 183 of CAZRUC010000124.1, read as the reverse complement.
TGGTAGGCGAGCGTCGAGGGAGCTGCGCCCTCCCCTGCACGGCGCACACGGGAGACCTTCTTGCGCGCCTGAAGCAGGCCGAAATCCGGCTCGCCTTCGGCGTTCAAGGCGACGACTTCGCCGTCGAGGATCGCCTCACGAGCGTCGATCCAGGTCGGCGGCCCAGCCAGCTCCGGGAAGTAC
>CAZRUC010000123.1:0-6907 GCA_964603175.1 uncultured Anaerolineaceae bacterium | reverse complement strand
GGCCATGAGCGCCGCTTCCACAAGGGCCCGGCCCGCGTCTTCGAGAACGAGAACGCCTGCTACGCCGCGGTCCGCGACCAGAAGATCAACAAGGGCGACGTGATCGTGATTCGATACGAGGGTCCGGTCGGCGGTCCCGGCATGCAGGAAATGCTGTCGGTCACCGCCGCGCTGTCCGGCGAGGGCATGGGCGAGCATGTCGCGCTCCTCACCGACGGCCGCTTCTCCGGCGGCACCCACGGCCTGATGATCGGGCACGTGGCGCCGGAAGCAGCATTGGGCGGTCCGATCGCGCTCGTCGAGGAAGGCGACGAGATCGTCATCGACGTCGATCGCCATGCCATGGACCTCAACGTAGCCCGGGAAGTGCTGGCTGAACGCCGCGCGCGCTGGAGCCCGCCTGCCCCGCGCTACAAGACCGGCGTCATGGCCAAGTACGCGGCGATGGTTTCGTCGGCCTCGCTAGGCGCGGTCACCACGGGCGCGCGAATGACGGAGCAACTCAAGTCGGTGGCAGTGACGAAGTAGCCCCGCCGCCTGTACCTGGCAACTCTGTACCTTCGTTACGGTGGCGGAGGGCAGGCTAACCGGTCATCATCGCCTCAACGTCGCCGGCGGCCTTTTGTGCCGCTGCGCTGGAGGTTGGGATGGCCAGAAAGACGACCGTCGACACTGCGCCGAGCAAGCCGTCGCTTGACAAGCAGAAGTCGCCCGATCGTGAGCTCGCCGAACTGATCGAGCTCTTGCAGGCACTGATTCGCATCCCGACGGTGAACCCGCCAGGCGGCGAGATCAAGGCCGCGCGATATCTCGAGCAGGTCCTTATCGACGCCGGGCTCAAGCCCCAGGTCGTGGAACCGTTCCGCGGCCGCGGCTCCATCGTCTGCCGTGTCCGCGGCGACGGCAGCGGCGGCGATCCGTTGCTGCTGCTGTCTCATCTCGACGTAGTGCCCGCTCCGCCGGAAGGCTGGACCCACGACCCGTTCGGCGCGGAGATTGATCGGGGATATATCTGGGGCCGAGGCGCTCTGGATATGAAGTCCATGGTCGCGATGGAGGTGCAGGTCATGCGCCTTCTCGCTGCTACCGCGAGGGCGGCCGGCCGCGACCCGGCCTCCGATCCGATCCCCGGACTGCGTCGGGACATCATCTTCTGCTCGACGGCCGACGAAGAAGCCGGCGGCTGGAAGGGAGCCAACTGGCTCGTCAACGAGCACCCGGACTGGCTGCATGCGGCCGGGGCGCTGAATGAGGCGGGCGGCATCGCCGTCAGCTACGCGGGCACGCGCTTCTACCCGATCCAGGTCGCCGAGAAAGGCTTCGTCGTCTACAAGCTCAAGGTCAAGGGCCGCTGGGGCCACGGCTCTGTCCCGACCGATGAAAATGCCGCGGTCCTGGCGGCGCACATCGTTACGAAGCTCGCCGAGCCCGGGCCGCCGCGTTTGACCGAGACGATCTGGGCGCTGCTGGGCCGGGCGATGCCACGCCTCACGCCCGGAGCCCAGGCGGCGATCATGGGCCTCACTTCCTCCAGCCCCGCACGAGTGGAGACGACGCTACGCGAGCTATGCGACCCGCTGCTGGCCAGGCAGGCTTCGGCAATGATCCACGACACGATTTCGACTGGGATCCTGAGCGCCGGGCTGAAGTACAACGTCATTCCCGGAACTGCCGAGATCGAGCTCGACTGCCGCACTCTCCCGGGCACGGACGAGCCGGCGATGCGAAACCAGCTGCGCGAGCGAATGGGAGAGGAGCTGTGGTCGCACGTCGAGGTGGAGTGCGAGCAGGTCGGACCGGCCGTTCAGGCGCCGATGGACGGGCAGCTCTATGGCATCCTCGAGGCGGTGCTGCGCCATCACGATCCCGACGGCGTGCCCGTGCCGATGCTCGCCCCGTATGCGACGGATGCGAAGCACCTGTCCCGTATCGGCGTTCCGACGTACGGTTTCTCTCCGCTGAAACTGAGCCCCGAAGACAGCTTGCTCGATCTCATGCACGGCGACGACGAACGAGTGAGCGTCGAGGCTCTCCGTTTCGGCCTGCCCGTCCTGTGGGAGGCGGTCATCCGCTTCTGCGGCTGACGGGTGGAGGAGCCTCGGACCGACCGCCCGACGCTGCCAGGAGCCGACGTTCCCATACGGCTCCGGCTCTTGCCGTTGTTCGGTTGCGAGTACGTGGGCGAGAACATCGAGGAGCTGACGGGCCGGCCGGCCTCCGCATTCCGCGCCGACCCAAGCCTGCTGCGCGAAGTCGCGATCGAGGCCGATCGGTCCAGATACGACGAGATCGACTTTCTCGCGCAGGATCCTGCCAGACCCGTGCTGCTGCGCTGGCGCCATCGCGACGGTCGCCTCCTCTGGGTCGAGCTCCGGTTCGCCCAGGTGCGCGACGATCGGGGTCGTGTCGCCGCTGTCGAGGGTACGCTGCGAGACGTCACCAGACGGGAGCGCGCCGAGGAGGATCTCACTCGGCTCGGCCGAATGTGCTCGGACGCTTTCGATGGCGTGATTGCCTTCGACCCGCGAACCCTGACGTTCCTTCGCATCGACGCCAAGGGCCGGAAGCTGCTCGGGCTCGGATCCGGAGCCGTGGAGGCTCACGGGCTTGCCGAAGTGCTCGACGCCCCGGCACTGCAGCGGGTCAAGAGCAGCGCCACGCTCGTCGCCGCGGGCGAGTTGGACCGCACTTCGCTCGAGTTGACGATCTACGCGCGAGACGGCGCGGCGCGCACAGTCCTGGCCCGCATGACGGGAGCTGATGGCGATCCGCCGGCCGTGACGCTTTTCGTAGAAGACTTGAGCAACGCCCGCGAGGCAGCGGCGGAGCAGTCGGGGCTCGGCGCAGCGGTGGAAGCCGCGGCAGATGCCGTTGCGATCGTGAACCCGTACTACTCCTTCGTATACGTGAACCCGGCGTTCCATGCCATCACGGGCTACGCGCGAACCGAATGCGTCGGCTATCGCCGCGACATCCTCGACGCGGTCCTGCCGGATCCGGAGATATGGGCGGCTATGCGGGCGGGGCGGATGTGGCGCGGGTTCGTGGTCGCACGAGGCAAGGGCAACGTGTCGATCGATGCAGCGGCGAGCGTGAGCCCGGTCCGCAGCCCCGGCGAGGACGAGCGTCCGAGCTTCGTCATCGTGCTCCACGACGTTGGCGCGCAGCGTGCGGCCATGAGCGCGGTGGAACGGGAGCGCCGGTCGCGCGACCGTCTGACGGAGGCTCTCGGCAAGCTGGACAACAGCGCTTCGACCGACGGAATTGCCACGGCGGTCTGCCACTCGCTGCTGGCCCTTCCCGACGTTGCGGCCGCCCTGGTCGTAGACCTCGCAACTCCGCTCGAGCCGGCCGTTGTGTCCGTTCAGCCATCAAGCGGGTTCGAGCGGGTCGCGCGGATCTTCACCGACCCCGGCGGAGCCGCGAGGCTGGCGGAGCGTGTCGCCGGTTCCCAATGGGTCGAGCCCACAGTGCTGGCGACGAACGGCCTGGCCGGGCTCGCGGCGAACAGTCGCTCCGGCGCTCGCGACCGCGGGATAGAGCAGGAAGATCCGCTTCCGGGCCTGCTTGTCTGCTCGCCTTTCTGCCATGAGGGCCGGCCGGTCGGGCTGCTGGTCTGCGTCGGATCCGAGGGCATGCGCACCGATCTCAAATCGATGGAGGGCCTGGCTGCAACCGCAGGTGCGCTCCTCGGTCCGGCCTTCACCGACGGCGCGCGACGAAGGGCCGTCCGGCGGAACCTCTATGAAGTCGTGTCGAGCCGAGCGTTCCGGCCGCTCTTCCAACCCATCATCGACCTGCGCGATGGGTCCACCGTCGGCTGGGAAGCCACAACCCGATTCGACGATGGAACTCCGGCCGGCCGGAGGTTCGCCGAGGCCGTGGAGTTGGGCTTCACGGTCGAGCTGGAGGCGGCGGCGATGCGCATGGCCGTGGCTGAGGCGGCGCTCAACGAGACCTCGGGCTGGCTGAGCCTCAACGTTTCGGCAGCGTTTCTCGCGAGCGGAGATCGATTGACTCGGATACTGCCGCTGGATCGCCCTGTGGTCCTGGAACTCTCCAACGCGACCGACTTGCCGGAGGCGGCCCGGGAGGCCATCCGCGGGCTGCCGGCCAGCGTCCGGATTGCCGTCGACGCCGCCCAGACCGAGGTACCTGCGCTGCGAGCTATCGTCGAAGTGCGTCCGGCGCTGGTCAAGTTGCCGATCGATCTCGTGCGCGGCATCCACGGCGACCGCGTGCGCCAGGCCCTCGTCGCGGGGCTCGAGCAATTCGCCCGGGCCACCGAATCGGAATTGGTGGCTGTGGGCATCGATGACGAAGCCGACCTTGTCACGCTCACTTCTCTGCGCGTGAGCTACGGACAGGGCGACTATCTGGGCGAGCCCGGCTTCTTCCCGATCCCGGCGGGGGCATGACGGCACGTTGGGCCCGCCTGGGCCGGGTCATGCGGCCCTTGCCCAGCTGGCGTCCGAGAACGAACAATCGATCCCGACCGAACCACGACCATCGAGAAGGAAGACATGGGTCAGCCATTCGTTGTTCAAGTGCCAAATCGACCAGGTGAACTGGCCCACCTCGCCAAAGGTCTATGCGCGCGGGGCGTCAATATCATCCAGATCCAGGGCAGCACCGCCGGCGACCTTGCCTGCGCGCTGATCTATACGGATGACGACCGGACGACCAGCGAAGTCCTCCGCAGCATGGGGTATTCCTTTGTCGAGGGTTCGACGCTGATCGTCGAGATCGAAGACTCGCCCTGTGCGCTCGGCGACTTGACGCTGCGGCTCACCAATGGCGGCGTAACCTTGAAGGGTTGCTGCGTTATTGGCCGTCGCGAAGGGCGAGCCGAATGGTCTCTGTCGGTCGATAACGAAGAGCTCGGCCGCGAGGTCCTTGGACTGCCTACGATCCACAGGCTGGTCGAGGCAGCACCGCGACAGTAACTCTCGAGCGGGCCGGAGAGGTCAGCGCGACCGCTGCTTGATCAAGCGACCTCGCCGCGATATCGCATGGGTCGAGAGGGCCGCCACGCCCATCGCCACGACCGCTCTCTCGGCGGAGGGAAGGGGCCGCACGATCGCGAGAAACTCCTCCGCGCGGGCCCGATCCACGAGCCCCAGGAGCGCCTGTCCCCGGCCCGTGAGTGTCAGCGTCCGCTGCCGTCGATCCTCGAGGTCTTGCTGTCGCTCGACGAGTTGACGTTGCACGAGGCCGTCGGCAAGCCGGCTCACTGCCGACGGGGAGCGCCCCAGAACGTCGGCCAGATCGGCAACGGTCATCGTCCCGCCGTCGGCGAGCGCATACAGCGCCGCCAGCTGCGTGAAGCCGAGGCCGAGTTCGCCTAGCTGCGCCGCGAAACCGATTACGAGATCCCGCCAGATAGCGCGACCCATCGCGATGCGTTCGGATAGCTCGCGCGGGTTCTGCAGGCGATGTCGCGCCGCCTCCACGGGGGCCGAGAGCAGTTCCCGCGCGGCCGACTCGACGGCTGTTCTGCTCGGAACCGTCAGGGATGGCAGGTGCAGGAATGGGCGCGGCCGATCTCTGAGGAGACGGAGCGAGGCCCTGGCCGACGCCCCGTCTTCGCGCCTTGAGCCCGGGTCGGTTCCGGAATCTGTAACCGCAGGATCTCCGGAGGCCACCGCCACCGGATCGACCGTGCCGGCATTCCCCGGGTCCACCGGGCGTTGTCCCAGGTTTGGAAGCTTGGGTCGAAACTGCGGCATTAGGGCTCCAGCGTACGCCGAAACACCCGATACGTGCAAACCTGCACACACTTTCCTTAGTGGACGGGTTGGCGAGGCTTACGATTTGCCCAACAAAGACCGCCTCCCGGGCGGACAAAGCCTCGCGGTTTAACCAGGCTCGGACGACCGCGTCGGTTAAGGTTTCGCGAGCCGCAGGAGATCAATCCCAGACTAATGGACCGAATCGCGTTCGTGTTTCCTGGGCAAGGGTCACAGTCGGTGGGGATGGGCAAGCTCCTCGCCGAGGGGTCGCCGGCAGCGGCGGCCGTCCTGTCCGAGGCGGATCAGGCACTCGGCGAATCGATCAGCCGGCTCGCTTTTGAAGGGCCCGCCGACCAACTCGATCTGACGGCCAATTCACAGCCCGCCCTGGTCGCAGTTTCGGTCGCGTTCCTGGCCGCGCTCCGCGAGCGCTGGGCGGCCGCAGGCGCGCCGGCCCCCACACCCACATACGTTGCCGGTCATTCCATGGGCCAGTACAGCGCGATGGTCGCCGCGGGCGTCATCTCGCTGACCGATGCGGTTCGCCTCGTTCGCGAGCGCGGTCGTCAGATGCAGGCCTCCGGACAGGGTCGCTCGGGGGCGATGGCCGCTGTCATCGGACTCGACAACGCCCGCCTCGACGAGCTCGTCGCGCTTGGGACGCCTTATGGCAGCTTGACCGTGGCGAACCGGAACGCGCCCGGTCAGGTCGTCATCTCGGGCGATCGCGCCGCCGTGGAAGCGTCCGCCGCGGGCGCCAAAGGGCTCGGGGCTCGGCTCGTCAAGGTTCTGCCGGTCTCCGTGGCAGCGCATTCCTCGCTCATGGCCGAGGCGGCCGTAGGAATGGCCCGAGTTCTGGAGCCCATCGCCTTTTCCGACCCGCAGATCCCGATGCTTGCCAATGCCGATGCGCGCCCGATCGCCGATGCCGAAGCCGCAAGAGCTGAGCTCATCGAGCACCTGACACGCGGCGTGGACTGGGTTTCGGCCGTCGAGCGGATGACCGCCGGCGGGGTCACGACATTTATCGAAGTAGGGCCCGGCAAGGTCCTCACCGGTCTGATCAAACGTATCGCGCCGGACGCCACGGCACTCTCCCTGGACGACGCCTCAGCTCCAGGCGGAATCGCCGTGCCGTTCATCGAATCCGGCTCACCGGCCAACCCCTAGAACAC
>CAZRUC010000122.1:5550-6986 GCA_964603175.1 uncultured Anaerolineaceae bacterium | reverse complement strand
GCGCGCCCGGGCTCAGCGTCGCGTGGACCAGGGTCATCGGGGTGTACGTCGAGCCCGGCCCTTTGTAACCGGCGACTTCCCCGGCGATGATCCGGACGAGCGCGCCACCATCCGGCGATGAGGCGATCGCCACTTCCCCGGCGCGCAGGTCCTGATAGCGCGGCGGCAACCACTTCTGGGCGGCCGGCAGATTGACCCACAACTGTAACCCGTGGAAGAGACCGCCGCTCGTGACGAGCCATTCCGGCGGCTTTTCGATGTGCAGGATCCCTGCGCCCGCCGTCATCCACTGCGTATCGCCGTTGGTGATGACGCCGCCGCCGCCATTCGAGTCGTTGTGCTCGAACGTGCCGTCGATCATGTAGGTCACCGTTTCGAAGCCCCGGTGCGGGTGCCAGGCTGTGCCCTTGGGCTCGCCCGGCGCGTACTCGACCTCGCCCATCTGGTCGAGGTGGACGAACGGGTCTAGATCCCCGAGATCGACGCCGGCGAATGCGCGCCGGACGGGGAAGCCCTCGCCTTCGAGCCCGTGCGGGGCGGTGGTGAGGCTGCGGATCGCGCGCTGGCGGGCAACCGTCGGGTCGGGCTCAGGGATTCGGGGAAGGACGGTGATGTCTGGGACGGTGATGGCGGGCACGGATCGATCCTCGGTTTCGGGGCGGCAGGCGAGTGCTTCGGGGCGCTCGACGGGACCGATGATGGCCTCGTAGCTCGGGGTTGCCGCCTACGAGCTTGCGGGAAACCGCCTGGTGGGCCGAGCCCTTGGGTCGCTCGTCATCAGCCTGTCATGCGGGGATGCCAGCATCGGCGGGCGAGCCGAGATGCCCCCGGCTTTGACGTCGGCCGGCTCCGGAGGTACTACATCTCGAAATGCTTCTCCTGATAATCGTTGCGTTCGTTGCGGGACTCGTCACCGCGGTGTCCCCGTGCGTGCTGCCGATCCTGCCTATCGTGCTCGCGACAGGGGCCGACGGCGACCGGCGCCGGCCGTACCTCGTGATCGCCGGACTCATCGCCAGCTTCTCGTTCTTCACTCTGGCCAGCGTCCAGATCGTCCAGGCGCTACACCTGCCCAATTCGACCCTGCGTGACTTCGCCATCGTCGTCATCGCGGTCTTCGGTCTCACGCTGCTGGTGCCCGCTCTCACGACCGGCTACGAGCGCTTGACCGCGCGTCTACCGGGCGTGGGCGTGAGGCTCGCCCGACCCGGCATCGCCGGCGGCCTGATCACCGGCGTAGGTCTGGGCCTGGTCTGGACGCCGTGCGCCGGGCCGATCCTCGGTGCCATCACGAGCCTGGCCGTCACGGCCCCGGGTTCGGGCGCCACCCTTGTCCTCGTCGTCGCCTATTCGATCGGCGCCGGGCTGCCGTTGCTCGCGATTGCGCTCGGCGGGCGCGCTGCTCTGGCTCGGCTGCGCATGCGCTCCGCTTCGGC
>CAZRUC010000122.1:0-5450 GCA_964603175.1 uncultured Anaerolineaceae bacterium | reverse complement strand
CCGGCGGGCAGATAAGCCAGCTCCCCGTCGGCCAGCAGGCGCCCGATTTCGCCGGTATCGATCACTGGCTCAACTCGCAACCGCTGACGATCTCCGGCCTGAAGGGCAAGGTCGTGCTGGTCGATTTCTGGACCTACTCCTGCATCAACTGCATTCGCACTCTGCCCTACGTGGAGAGCTGGTATCAGAAGTACGCGGCCGATGGCCTGGTCGTCGTGGGCGTCCACACCCCGGAGTTCGCGTTCGAACACGACACCGGCAACGTGCAGGCGGCCATCTCCCGCTTCGGGATCACGTACCCGGTCGCCCAGGACAACGAGTACAAAACATGGACCGCGTACAGCAACAACTACTGGCCGGCCGACTATCTAATCGACGCCAACGGCCATGTGCGCGCCGTTCATGACGGCGAAGGCGACTACAACACGACCGAAGCTGACATCCGGAGCTTGCTCGCCGAAGCCGGCGCCCCGACGCTCCCCGGCGCCGCCGCATCGGCTTCTGCGCCGCCTATCACGCAGAACCAGACCCCCGAGACTTACCTTGGAACCGACCGGCAAGGCGCCTTTGTGGACGCGGTGCCGCGCAATGGGACGGGCCAGTTCTCGTTCCCGAGTTCGCTCCCAGACGATCACTTCGCGGTGTCGGGAACGTTCGATTTCGAAGCGCAATATGTGCAGGCGACCGCGGCCGGCGACACGCTCGAGCTCGCGTTCGATGCCCGCGATGTCTATCTGGTCATGTCCGCCGACACTCCCACGTCGGTCACGGTGAGCGTCACCGGGGCCGGCACCGTCGCTCCAACCGAAGACGTCTCCGCCGACGGCTCGATGTCCGTCGGCCCCGCGCGCCTGTACCACCTGGTTCACCTTCCGGCCTTCGGCAAGGGCACGGTGACCATCACGTTCGGCGCACCACCCGGCGTCCGCGCCTACGCGTTCACTTTCGGCAGCTAAGGTCAGGCTCGGCGCTGTCCGTGGCTGCGAGGCGGTTCGTCTTCCTCGGCGCGGCGGCGCTGAATGTCGAGGACCTGCTTGAACTGCTTGGCCAGACCCGTTCGCATGCCCGCTCGCGTACGAGCCGCCGCATCGTGATCGCGCCGCTTCTCGCGCGCCGCCTCCGCCGGCGGAAGCGCCGACTCTTCGGTGTCGTCGAATTCGTCCACCACATGAGCTTGTGCCCTCAGTCAAGAGGGGTGGCGTGTGGCGGGCGGCGTGCGCGGTGGTGACCTGCTACGATCCGGCCGCGATGGAAATTTACGGCGTCAAGATCTCCACGATCGTCTCCGACAACGTGGCTGCGCGCTGCGCCGGCTGCGGCGAAATCATCGAAGGCACCCCGTGGCGAATCAGCATCCTCGATGTGGTCGCCCCCGAGTCGCCCGTGCCCTGGGACCAGTCCGCTGGCCTCAACCCAGGGCCCTTCGAGTTCCACTCCGATCCCAGCCACGTGCTCGCCTGGATGGCTCGGCGTGGCACGCTGTTCTGCCGCCGCTCGCGCGTTCGCGAGCTCATGCGGCCCGTGTGGCTGCCGGTGGAGCCGCGCCGGTTGGGTTTATGCGACGGGATCCATCGGGACGACCACGAGTTCGTCGAACCGATGACGGCCTCGATCGGCTAGCTGCCCCGGGCCGGACGGTATACTCGCCGCGCCAGGCGAAGTCGAAAACGGAACTGAGCTGAGGTCGGATGCGCGTTCGAAAAGCCGTCTTTCCCGCAGCGGGTTGGGGGACCCGCTTCCTTCCGGCCACCAAGGCCCAACCCAAGGAGATGCTGCCGCTCGTCGATAAGCCGGTCATCCAGTACGCCGTCGAAGAGGCGGTCGAGGCCGGGATCGAGCAGGTAATCATCATCACCAGCAGTCAAAAGCGGGCCATCGAGGACCACTTCGACCTCAACCTCGAGCTCGAACAACTGCTCGAATCTCGTGGCGATATAGACATGCTGCGGCAGATTCGGGCCATCTCGGATCTGGCCCAGGTGTCGTACGTGCGCCAGAAAGAGCAGCTCGGCCTCGGTCATGCCGTGCTGGTCGCCAAAGAGCTCGTCGGGCACGAGCCCTTCGCGGTGATCCTCTCGGACGATGTGGTTGTGGGCGATCAGCCCTGTATCGGCCAGCTCATCCGGGCCTATCAGCAGACCCACTGCTCGGTCGTGGCCGTGATGGAAGTACCGCACGAAGACACCTGCCGGTACGGCGTCATCGACGGGGTGCAGGTCGACGGCCCGAATTCCCGCCTGTACAAGCTCTCGGGCCTGGTCGAAAAGCCCGAACCGGAGAACGCGCCCTCCAACTTCGCCGTAATCGGCAGATACGTGCTGACGCCGAAGATCTTCGACAAGCTCGAGCAAACGGCCCGCGGAGCCGGTGGCGAGATCCAGCTCACCGACGCAATCCAGGCCCTGATGCAGGAGCAGGACGTCTACGGCTACGCCTTCGACGGGGTGCGATACGATGCCGGCACCACGATGGGGTGGCTCAAGGCGTCTGTAGAGTTGGCGCTCGAGCGTCCGGATATCGGTGCGGAGTTCCGTAAGTACTTGCAGGCGCTCGACCTGAGCTAGCGCCCGGATACGAGAGGTTCTCACTTGGCCGAGATCGGACGGATGATCGGGGGCCGCTACCGGCTCATGGAGTTGCTCGGTGAGGGCGATGTCGCCACCGTCTACCGGGCCAGCGACATAGAGCTGAACCGGGACGTCGCCGTCAAGCTCCTCCGCCCCGAATACAGTCGAAACGCCGACTTCGTTTCGCAATTCCGCCAGACGGTGCGCGCCGCTGCCGGGCTCAGCCACTCCAACGTCGTGTCAATCTACGACTTCGGCACCGATGCAGCTGGAACGTATGTCGTAACGGAGTACGTGGACGGCGACGACCTGGGCTCGTTGCTACGACGCCACGGCCCACTGCCGGCTCGACGTGCCGCCCTCATCACCGCCGGTGTCGCCCACGCCCTCGAGGCCGCCCACGCTCGTGGCCTCGTCCACAGCGACATTCGACCCGCCCACGTGATGATCACGCAGGACGGCCGCGTCAAGGTCACCGACTTCGGAGTCTCGCTCGCGCTGGTTGAGGCGAAGGCCGATCCGACGCCCGGCGAGCCGACCTCGGATGCCTCCGGCGAGTCCGCCGGCTACACGACTCCCGAGCAAGAAGCAGGGGAGCCGGCCGAGAAGACCGGCGACGTGTACGCCCTCGGAGTGCTCCTCTTCGAGTTGCTCACCGGTCGGCGGCCCTGGGATGGCGACACGACCGCTGCGGTGGCCGCGGCCCGCGCCGCCAATCCAACGCCCAAGCCCTCGCAGTTCCGATACGGGCTCCCGTCCGCCATCGAGGCGATCGTCGTCAAGGCGATCTCGCCCGAACCGCAGGATCGATACGAGTCGGCAGCGGAAATGGCCGGCGCGCTCGATGCTTTCCTGAACGCGACCGCTGCCTCCGTCGCCGCGGGAGCGGCTGCAGGACCCGCAGTCGCGGCCGGGGCGGCGATGGCTGCCGGGGCAGGAACGGCCGCCGCCGGTGCCGCCGGCGCGGGCGCTGCCGGTGCGGTGGCCGGAGCCGCGAGCGCGGTCCCGTTCGGTGCCGCTCCCGGCGTAGTCCGTCCGAATCCGGCTGGGCGCGTCAACTACACCCCCGACGCGTACATGGCGTCCGAATCCTTCGCCCCGGACTCGCGTCCGCCGAGCGGCTATCCCGCAGATATGAGCCCGCCCCATCGCGTCGGACGGCGGCCCCCACCAGTTGAGCTGGTGGAACCGGACGAACCGGCCCCGAGCCCCTGGCTCTGGGTTGCAGGCTTGCTCGCCCTGCTCATGGTCACGATCGTCGGGCTGATCGTGTTCCTCCTGATCAACCAGAAGGGCTCCGCGCCCGTATATGCCCCGGACCTGGTCAACGTCAGTTTCACGCAGGCTCAGCAAATGGCGAGCGCCAACGGCCTAAAGCTCGTCGAGGCGACCCAGACCAACAGCGGTGCGCAAACCGACAACAACGTCATAGCGCAGGACCCGCCCGCCGGCACAGCGATGCATCGCGGCGACGCGATCACGGTCACCGTCGTCGTCCCTGCCGGCCTGATCGCCGTGCCCGACCTGGTAGGTCGAACCGAGGACGAAGCTCGCTTCGCGCTGAGCTCCGCCAACCTGACCGCGGGCACCCGCACCGAGCAATTCGACCCGACCATTCCCGACGGCCAGGTGATCAACACCAACCCCAAGGCAGGAGCGATGGTGGCCAAGGGCTTCGTCGTGGATTACGTCGTCTCCAAGGGCCCGGAGCCGACCGCCTCTCCGTCGCCTTCGCCAAGTCCGACGCCAAGTCCGAGCCCTTCGCCCAGCCCCTCGCCGAGTCCAACGCCGAGCCCGTCGCCGACCCCTAGCCCCTCGCCGAGTCCGTCGCCGAGCCCGTCGCCGAGCCCGTCGCCAACTCCGACACACTCGCCGTCCCCGAGCCCGTCCCCGAGCCCGTCCCCGACGCCGTAATGCGGCCCCGCCCGGTCCCGAACAGAACTTCTGTGCTAGCTCTCGGTCCAGCCGCTGCTCGGAGAGCCGCCTTGTTCCGCCGGCGCCGAGCCCGCAGGGCCCCACAATCCGAAGGCGGCGGCTGGCTGTCCGATCGCTCCGCTCGCCCCGGCCTCAGCCGTCTCGGCGTCGGCTCCGGTCGTCTGACGCTCCCAGCAGGCTCGTTGCTCGTCGCCCGTGAGGGGACTGTGCGCACGGTCTAGCGCGCAGTAGCCGAGCCGCAGGGTTACGGCTTTTCGGAAGTGGCGGCACGTGGCGCAGGTGGTCGTCGAGCGGTGGCATACCCAGCACCGCGCCGTCTCCGGCTGTGGCGTTCCGCAGAAGGGGCATCGCCAGCTGGCCATGGCTCGATTGTAGCTGCGAAGCGCAAGAGCCGCGAGGGCCGGCCACCACGCAGGACGGCCTCTTCGAACGTCAGGAGGCTGTCGTCGTGATCTTGGCGCTGTCCGTGATCGAGTCCCCGGTGCTCGACGTCACTTGAACCGTGGCGAGGCCGCTGCCGCCCGGCGTGGCGCCCGAGACGGTCGTCTGCCAGGTTGCGGTTCCGGTGGCGTCGGTCTTGGCCGTCGAGGTGACGGGGCCGAGCCCCTGGATCGTGAGCGTAAACGTCACACTCGCGCTCGCGAGAGGGCCGCCGTTGGCCGATGTGGCGTGGGCCGTGAGCGTGATAGCAGTCGGCGTCGTGGGGGAAATCTTGGCGGGAGCGACACTGAGGTGTACCGCCAGCTGCCCAAAATCGCGCTTGAGCGTCAGGGGCACCGCCGTCGAATTGCCGGCCGGGTCGGTGGAGGTGACCTGGATTGCGTTGGGACCGGCCACGAGCGCGACGGTGAGATCGAACTTTCCGTCGCCCGCGACAACCTGGCTGCTCAAGCTTCCACCGGGGGCTTGCGAATTCCGGATCGTGATCGTGGCGTTCGCGTCCGTCTT